>VFMC01000255.1 GCA_006515795.1 Acidimicrobiaceae bacterium
GCAGATCCTCGCGCCGCTGTCGTGGCGCGTCGAGCGCGACGAGCGCTGGCTCGTGCTCGGCGCCAACGGCTCTGGCAAGACGTCACTCGTGAAACTCTGCGCGATGTACGAGCACCCTTCTACCGGCGTTGTGCGTGTGCTCGGCGAGGAGCTGGGCAGCACCGACGTGCGGGCGCTACGACGGCGCATCGGCTACTCGTCGGCGGCCATGTTCGCGCAGCTCCGTCCCGGCCTCGCCTGCATCGACGTCGTGATGACCGCCAAGCACGCCGCGCTCGAACCGTGGTGGCACCACTACGACGACGCCGACCGGATCCGCGCCGGTCAATGCCTCGAGCGAATGGGCGTCAGGCGGTTCGGCGACCGCGCCATCGGTTCGCTGTCGTCGGGCGAGCAGCAGCGCGTCATGCTGGCCAGGACGTTGATGAACGACCCCGGGGTGCTGCTGCTCGACGAGCCAAGCGCTCGCCTCGATCTCGGCGGACGCGAGCAGCTCATCGCAGCACTCGCCGAGCTCACCCTCGACCCGAGCGCGGTGCCGATCGTGCTCGTCACCCATCATCTCGACGAGGTGCCGCCCGGTTGCACCCACGTGCTGATGCTCCGCGACGGCATCGTCGTGGCGCGCGGACCGATCGACGCCGCGCTCACGTCACGAAGCCTCTCGGATTGCTTCGATGTCGAGCTGGAGCTCCAGCGGCGACCGGACGGCCGCCTCGCCGCTTGGGCGACGCAGCTCAGCCGGCCGGTGGCATCGCCAGATTGAGCAGCCGCTCGCGTCCGGCCACGATCTGATCGGCGAGCACCCGTTCCATCACTCCACCGGTCCACAGCGCGCCGCCGTAGTGGAGCCGCATGTCGAGACGGCTCCCGGGTCCCACGCCGACCACCTCGGCGTCGAGCACCCAGGCCGAGTGGCTCCTGCCGTCGAGCTCGGCCCGTTCGAATCGGACCACACGTGCGGCGATGTCGTGCCGGGTACGCACCATCCGCAACCGCTTCGACCTGGCGAAGGGGCCGACCCGGGCGCGGAGCTCGACGTCCCAGGCCGGGCCACTGTCGTGGTCGGCACTCTCGGGGCTGACACGGTGCGCGAGAGGCATCCACGTCGGGTAGTAGGTGAGCTCGTCGACGAGGACGAAGAGTCGCTCCGGGGTACACGGTGCGTCCATCGACGCGCTGACATCCACGGCTGCAGTATCGCAACATCCATCACCTCCCGCTCACAGTTCGCTCACAGGTCGTCGGCACCATGCAAGACACCCCCGGGGACACCGGAGGGCCGGGACCCCCGGAACGATTCGAGAGGAAACGACAATGAAGCGAAGCATCTGGGCGGGCATCTCCGCCCTCACCATTGCCGGCACCCTGGCCGTCGGAGGCACTGCCTCGGCCAACGAGGGTGGAGACACCGGCAATCCTGGCGGCGATCGCGTCGCCAGGGTGTGCAACAACCTCGACACCATCAACGCCCAACTCGACCAACGCCTGGCCGAGATCCAGCGGCGCATCGACTGGCTCACCGAGAAGCGAGCCCGCGCCGAGGCGGCCGGCCGCACCGACCTCGTGGCGCGCATCGACGCCGCGCTCGCCAAGTTGAACGACCGCGCCACCAGGGTGCAGGCCCGCAAGGACAAGCTCGCCGCCTGGGCGGCCGAGCACTGCACGACGACCGCCTGATCGTTTCCGTCAGTCGGTGGAAGAGACGCCGTTGAACGCCCGCGACAGCAACCTGCCGCGGGCGTTCAGCAACCCGTGCAGATCGTCGGTCTCGTCGAACTGCGGTTGCCACGGCGCTACCGGTTCGAGCGTTACGGGTTCGAGCTCCAAGGGCTCGAGCAGGGAGGCGTCGGGGTGTCCCGATGCCACCGACCCGGTATCGCCATCGGCCGCGGTTGCCAGGGCAACGGCCGTCGCGTCGAGTCGCAGTTGCTCGCCCGTTGCATCGCGTGGCACGCGGGCCCGACGCAACTTCGGCTTCGACACGACGTCGGGCCGGCTCTTGAACAGTCGGGGCGTGGGCTCACGGCGGTCGTCGAGCATCCAGCCGAGCGGCACAACCATCGCGTCGGCGTGACGGCGACACAGCACGCCCGACCTCGCTCCCTGCGCGGCGTGGAACCCGTCGAGCCAGACGACCAACTGCTCGGCGTCGAAACCGTAGGCGACCTCGGCGAGGGAAGAGCACCCAGGTCGTTCACACAGTCGAGCCACATCGCCACGGTAGTCCAGTGCTCACCGCCCATCGCTGATGCGGGAGTCATCCGATCGGCCAGAGGTGGAACGCGACCCGACCCACGATCGAACCCGTGGCGACCGGCCCGAACAGACGCGAATCCGACGAGTCATGACGGTTGTCGCCGAGCAGGAACACGCTGCCGTCTGGCACCGTGATCGGGCCGTAGTACGAGCCCTCCATCCGGTCGTTGTCCGCATATGGCTCGACGACGAAGGCGCCGTTCACCACCAGCCGACCGTCGTCGAGACCGACCGCGTCGCCGCCGACGGCCACGACACGCTTGACGATCAGTCCCCTCGTGTCCGGGCTTCGCACCACGACGATCTCACCGCGATGCGGGGTGCGCCAGGTGGCCGACAACTTGTCGATCACGATCACATCGCCGTCGTTCAGCGTCGGAGCCATGCTGTCGCTGCGGATCGTCACCGGCTCGGCCACACATGTCCTGACAACCAGCACGAGCACGACCGCGGCGGCCGCGAGAACGAGGCGACGGACCAGGGTCCGCTGGGCGGCGAGTGAGTCATGCGGCTCGACAACCGCCTCGTCGGCCACCGAGGTCAGGACAACGCACCAGTGGCGACCGCGACCCAGAAGATCGCGCCGACGAGCATCAGCCCGGTGGTCGTGCGACGGCGATGATCACGGTCCATCAGGCTGAGCAGCACCGCAACGAGCACGAGCTCGGCAACCAGCGTCGACACGTCGAGCGGGCCGATGCTCTCGGGCCCACGCGGCAGGATCGACTGCCCGGAGACGACGCGCCCTCCGTGGGCCGACGTTCGCGGCGCGAACGGCAGGCCTGCCGTACGGCTCACCACGTACACGCATATCACTGCAACGTTGCCCCACAGGGCCAACCCGACCATCGCCGGCGACAGCCGGTCACGAAGGAGCGAGATGGAGAGCACTCCTTGAGCGAGCGCGAGGCCTGCGAAGAACGCACCCGCCACCGCCCAGGTGTCCACGTGGCGCGGCACCGCGACAGCGTGTGCCATCGCGGCATACGCCGACAGACAGATCGCCAGATCGACAACAGGTGACCGAGCGATGCCGTCGGTGTCGCTGGTCCGCCTGATCGCGAGGCTCATCAGAGGTCATCCAACTCCGGGAGATCCTGGGCGGGGCTGCTGAACGGATCGTCGCCGACCGCATCCGGAGCGACCACCTCGAACTGGGTCATCATGTCGTGGTCCTCGTGCACCAGGTTGTGGCAGTGCATCATGTACTTGCCGAGCCCGTCGAACTTCGCCAGCAGCCGCACCGTTTCGTTCTCCCCGAGGTAGACGACGTCCTTCGGGCCTCGTTCGTACGCGAACGGCGCCCTTCCGTTGCGATCGACGATCTTGAAGTCGATCAGGTGGATGTGCGCGGGGTGGAACCAACCACCGGAGCCGTTCCG
>VFMC01000256.1:0-427 GCA_006515795.1 Acidimicrobiaceae bacterium
GACGATGGGCATCGATCGTCAGGTTGATGAGCACACGGCGAGTCCACGCCCCCGGGCGATCGAGCCTGCTCACGGTTTCCCAGGAGCGATAGGTGCGCAAGAGTGCTTCCTGGGCGAGTTCGGGTCCATGGCCGGCGTCGCCGGTCAACGATGTCGCGAGGGCCACCAACGAGTGGAGTTCGACTCGGTAGAAGGCATCGAAGGCGACGTCGATCGCGGCGGGCGGGCCGCCCACGCTCTTGCCTCGCTGCAGCATGATCACATTGCAACACACGCCACAGCACGCAACGCGGTTGATCCGACTCGCAGGATCATCGAAGTGGTCGGAGCCCCTGGGTTCCGTGAGCCACACGCCGCCGCTCAGCGGGTCGCACTCACCGACGCACCAGTCCGTGAGCCACACGCCGCCTCTCAGCGGGTCGCACTC
>VFMC01000256.1:446-8248 GCA_006515795.1 Acidimicrobiaceae bacterium
TCACGCCGGCGGCGTGGCCGGCGTCGAGGGCCGGCGCTGTCGCGGCTCACCGGGCCGCGGCGAGGAACTCGCGGAGCGCGGCCGCCATCTCGGCCCTCACTGGCGCACCCGAGATGACCATGTCGACCATCGGCACCGAAGTGTGGATGTGGCCACGGGCAGCAAGATGGCGCACCGGCACGCCTGCGGCGGCCAACGCATCGGCGTAGGCGGCACCTTCGTCGCGCAACGGATCGAACTCGCAAGTCACCACCATCGCCGGCGGCAGAGCCGACAGATCGTGCGCCCGCAGCGGCGACGCCGTCGGGTGCGTACGATCCGTCGGATCCGCGTAGTGGTCCCAGAACCAGCGCATCAGCGCCGCGGTCAGCATGTAGCCGTCGCCGTTGTCGACGTACGAACCACTGGTCATGTCGCAATCGGTGAGGACCACCCGCGTCGCGGGAAAGGTGGCACGCGACAGCGGCGACGTTGCCACCGGCGCTCCACCCGCACACCGCCAAGCGGCCAGGTATCCCGCCGATCGCGTGGGCGTTGGCAGCCACCCATTGCACGGCTGCGAACCCGTCGTCGATGGCCGCGGGGAAGCGGTGCTCAGGCGCGTGGCGGTAGTCGACGGACACCACGACGGCGTCGGTGCGCAGGCACAGATCCCGACACAGCGGCTCGTCGGACACGTGATTGCCGAGCACCCATCCGCCGCCGTGGAAGTAGACGACGATCGGATGCGGCCCCTCGCTGCTCGGCCGGTAGAGGCGGAAGTTCAACTCACCACCCGCACCCGGCAGCGTGCCGTCGACGATCTCGCCCACCTCGGGGCCAGGCGGGCGCATCGTCGCCGATGCCTCCGAGAACTTCCTCGCGTCGTCGACCGACATCGACTCCATCGGTGGCAGACCCATGCCGGCGATCAACTCCAGAACCATTGCCACATCGGGTTGCATGCGGCGCACGACACCGTCGACGCACTGCGACCCACCCACCCCGGAAAGGGTGAAGCCCAGGTAGCCACGTTCGACCACTTCGTCGCACACCGCCCGGTAACCGTCGACTCCGCCCACGTACGGCAAGAACACGCGCGGTTTGCCTGGCACGTTCGCACCCATGTACCACGAGTTCGCCTGCGGGTACAGGGTTATGTCAGCGCAGTCGTTCACGTGCTGCACCCAGCCCGCCTGAGCCTGCTCGGTGGGTTCGATCGTGTCGAATCCCGCGCCGCGCAAGTAGGCGATGCAGTCGGTGACCCAGTCGACGTGCTGCTCGATCGACACTGTCATGTTCGACAGCACCGACGGGCTTCCGGGCCCCGTGATGGTGAACATGTTCGGAAACCCGACCGTGGTCAGACCGAGGTACGTCGTGGGCCCGTGTGCCCACACGTCCTTCAACCTCGTCCCGTTGCGCCCCGCGGTGTCGACCGAGACGATCGCCCCCGTCATCGCGTCGAAGCCGGTGGCGAACACGATGGCGTCGAACTCGAACGACTCGTCGACCGTGTCGATTCCGGTCTCGTTGATCGCCAGCAGCGGGTGACATTGCAGGTCGACCAGTCGTACGTGGGGAAGGTTGAACGTGGCGAAGTAGCCGCTGTCGAGGCAAGGGCGCTTTGTGCCGAACGGGTGGTCGACGGGGCACAACGCTTCGGCGGTCGCCGCGTCGTGCACGATCCCCCGGATCTTGTCGCGTAGGAACGACGCGAGGGACGCGTTGGCCGCCGGACTGACCAAGATGTCGTTGAACACGCCGATGATCGAGAAAAGGGCTCCTTCCTCCCACGCTTCCTCGTAGCAGGCCAGCCGTTCCTCGTCGGTCACCATGAACGTGCCCACGTCGCGCCGCTCACCGGGAATGCCGCCCCGCGACCACTTCGCCTCGTGCCGGTACTCGCTGTGCCGTCCATCGATGGCGGCCAGCTTCGCCGCCGGGATCGGCCCGTTCTGCGCCGGGATCGAGAAGTTCGGGGTGCGCTGGAACACCGTCAGTTGAGCGGCCTGGGCGGCGATGATCGGGATCGACTGGATGCCCGACGAGCCGGTGCCGATGACGGCCACCCGCTTGCCCGTGAAGTCGACGCTGCTGTGTGGCCACCGGCTGGTGGAGTAGATCTCGCCGGTGAAGCGGTCGGCGCCCTCGATGTCGGGTGCCTTCGGCAACGACAGACAACCGGTGGCCATCACGTAGAAACGACAGTTGATCGCGGTGTCGTCGGCAGTGCTCACCCGCCACCGCGAAGCAGTGTCATCCCAGTCGGCCGACTTCACCCGGGTGTTGAAGAGGAAGTCGCGGCGCAGGTCGTGCTTGTCGGCGACGAAGTTCAAGTAGCTGAGGATCTCGGGTTGAGTGGCGTACTTCTCGGACCAGATCCATTCCGACTCGAGGGCCGGATCGAAGCTGTAGGAGTAGTCGATGCTGGGGATGTCGCAGCGAGCGCCCGGGTACCGGTTCCAGTACCACGTGCCGCCCACGTCGCCTCCCGCCTCGATCCCGACGGCCGAGAGCCCGAGCCCTCGAAGCCGGTGCATCAGGTACAACCCGGCGAACCCGGCTCCGACCACGACCACGTCGACATCTCGACCCGCAACCCCTGGACCGATGTCTGATGCCATCGTGTGCTCCCCTTGTTCCTGCCATCGCGATCGAGGGTTTTGACAGCGATCGCGGGTTCCCTGAGGCCATTGTCACATGAACACCGGGCGCCGCCGGCATGGACCCGGTCGCCACCGTGTCGCTATGTTTACTCCGTGGTATACATCGTCGGCGAGCGGGGCGGGGCCTGCTGGGCGTCACTCCTGGTTGCGGGGGCCCTCGGCCTATCGTCGTGCGGCGCGTCCGAACCGGCCACAGTGGTGCGCGGAGCCGACGACGTGCAGGTGATGCAGCCCGACGAGGTGGCCGCGGTGCGGCTGCCCGCGCTAACCACCCTCGCCCCGGTCACCACCGAGTTGGAGGCCGAGTCGGAGGCTGAGTCGGAGGCCGAGGCGGGGGCCACCGCGGCCACGGGCGACAGCGCCGCCACGTCGACCGGGCCGTCCGACGACACCGTGCCGGTCAACCAGGACACGCGTCCACCCGAGCTGCGCCTGTTCGACGCGTTCGGCAAGTTCCGCACCTGCCTCGACGAGAGGGGCTACGGCATCGAGGGCGACCTCACCGATCCGAACAACCCCGCGTACCAGGACTCGGCCTACGTCGACGCGGTCAGCACGTGCGCCGCCCGCACCGACATCGTGAACATCTTGCAGGAGGTGCAGGCAACACGGTCGAACCTGACGCCGGAGGAGGTCGAGGTCCGCAACGTCATCTTCGCCGATCTTCGCACCTGCCTCGAGGCGCGAGGGTGGACGATCGAGACCACCACGAGCGAGATCGGCCTGCTGGAGCCGGCCGTGTTCCAGAACGCCGAGGGTGTGCTCGACGAACGCGACATCAACCAGTGCCTGTCCGAGCAGAACCTCGGCGAAAACTGAACCCGACCGGATGACGACGTAGGCATCGATGAGGAGACATCAATGAGCTGGGGGAAGATCGTGGCCGGCGGCGTGGGCGTTGTCGCCCTGATCGGGGCCAGCATCGGTGTCGGACGCATGACCGCCGACGACTCGCGCCAGGAGGAGCTGCTCATCGTGCCGCGGCAGGTGGAACGACGGGACCTCGACGACGTACTCACCATCAGCGGTGACATCCGCCGCGAGGAGATCCAACGGATCAACCTGCCTGTCGACGGCAAGGTGAGCAGCATCGCCGTCGACGACGGCGACACGGTCGAGGTCGGCGACCCGCTGTTCGCGCTCGATGGTCGCACGGCCGTGGCGGTGGCCGGCGACTTCGCCTTCTACCGCACGCTCGACGTGGGGTCCGACGGGCCCGACGTCCTGCAGCTCGAGGGCATTCTCGTGGCTGCCGGGTACCCGATCTCGTCGGTCGACTCGTTGTTCACTGAAGAGACCCGTGCCGCACTGTCATCGTGGCAGTTCGACCGGGGGTACGGCGGAGCGACGCCCGAGCCCACTGAGACCATCACGGTTGGCCTGGTGTCCAATCCCGCCTCGGCAAGGCCAACACTGTGGCGTTCTCCATCGCTCCGAGCGCTCCCGACGGTGTGCCCGGCGCGGGGTTCGGCACGTCACGCCGGGCACCGCCGGTGCCGCCCACTGTTCCCGCCGTCAAGCCGAGCATCGAGCTCGTCGCCGACGTGCAGGAGGTGGATGAAGGTGGCCGGGTGGTGCTCACGTTCACCGCCAACCCGGCCCCGATCAGCGCGCTCACGGTGGACCTCACCATCGGTGGCGATGCCACGGGCGGGAACGACCCGGCCGACGGCGACGACTATGAGAGCATCGACAACAGCTTCGTGCTCGCGGCCGGGCAGGCCACCTACTCGCTCACGGTGCCGATCTTCGTCGACCAGGTCAAGGAAGACCGCGAGGACCTCACGGTGTCGCTGACCGACCAGTTCGGCAACGACCCGAACTACATCGTCGGCCCGGCCAACCAGGCTCGCATCCGCATCCGCGCCAACGGCGACGACCTGCAACCGGTCGTCACAGTGAAGGCCTCGACCGCCGTCGTGAACGAAGGCGCCACCGTCACGTTCACCTTCGATTCGACGGTCGAGTCGAACGAGGACCTCGACCTCACCGTGCAGATCGGAGGATCGGCGACCAACGGCCGCGACTACGTCGAGATCGACCTCGACGACATCACCATCCCGGGCCGACAACGCCGTCGAGGGCGACGAGCGCCTGTCGGTCGGCGTGGTGCCCGATCCCGATGCCGACCCTGCCGATCCACCCTACGTACCCGGCACGCCGTCGCAGGCCGATGTGCTCATCGAGTCGAACGACCTGCCCGAGCTCACCATCGTCGGCGGCGGTGAAGTCACAGAAGGCGCGACGACCGCGTTCACCATCGTGGCCGATGCCCCGGTCACCGCCGACACCTCGATCAACTACCAGCTTGGAGGGACGGCACAGGTCGGCAGCGACTTCGAGACGCTCGCCGGCACCGTCATCATGCCGGCCGGCACCCGCCAGGTGGTCGTAACCATCACCACCATCGACGACGACGTGCTGTTCTTGCCGAGCGACATGGTGGTTGCCGACTGGCCAGCGCGCGTCGGCACAGTAGAGGTCGACGAAGGCGAGTTCGTGTTGCAGGGCGCTCCGGTGCTCACCCTCACCGAACCGGTGTTCACCATCACGTTGGCGGTGAGCGCTGGTGACCGCTCGGAGCTCGAGGTGGGACAGGCGGTGGTGGTCAGCCTCGACGGCCTCGACGACGACCTCACCGGTGTCATCGCCACGCTCGACGACACCGCGAGCGTGAGCGAGACCGGCGAAGAGCAGTACGAGGGCACGGTGGAGGTGGAGGGCGATCTCGCCGCAGTCGACGGCGCCCGGGCCACGATCGACGTCACGCTCGCCCAACGACTCGGTGTGCTCGCGGTGCCCGTCGCGTCGGTGCTCCGCGTGGCCGGTGGCGAGGAGGTGCGGGTGGTCAACGACGAAGGCAAGATCAGCCGGGTTCCGGTCACCATCGGGCTGATCGACGGCGAATGGGTCGAGATCACCGAGGGTCTCGTCGGCAACGAACTGGTCGTGGTCGACGTTGATCCGCGCGCCGATCCGGCGCCGGTCGAGGACGCGGACCCCTGATGGTGACCCGACGATGACCGGCTCCGCTCCCGACGACACGCCGGTGGACGGGCTCGCTGCGGCCGGCCCCGCGCCCCTGCTCGAACTCGTCGACGTGTCTCGCCTGTACGGCTCCGGCGATGCCGCGGTGGCCGCGCTGTCACACGTGTCGTTGCGCGTCATGCCCGGCGACTTCCTGTCGATCATGGGCCCATCGGGATCGGGCAAGTCGACGATGCTCGGCCTGCTCGGCTGCCTCGACGTGCCGACCACCGGCATGATCCTCGTCGGCGGCCACGAGGTGACGGCGATGAACGACGACGAACGCAGCCGGGTGCGCGGCCGCGAGATCGGCTTCCTCTTCCAGCAGTTCCACCTGATCCCTCACCTCGACGCGCTCGGCAACGTCGAGACGGCGCTGCTCTACCGCGGGCTGCGACCGAAGGAGCGACGCGAGCGATCTCGCGCTGCGCTGGACCGGGTGGGGCTGCTGCACCGCCACGATCATCGGCCGGTGCAGCTGAGCGGCGGCGAGCAGCAACGCGTCGCGCTCGCCCGGGCGCTCGTCACCGAGCCGAACATCCTGCTCGGCGACGAACCCACCGGGGCTCTCGACTCGAAGAACGCCGACAACGTGATGGAGATCTTCGCATCGCTGCAGTCGCCCGAACGTGCGGTCGTGCTGGTCACTCACGATCCGAACGTGGGCGACGCCGCGGAGCGTCGCGTGCGCATGCGCGACGGGACGATCGTCGCCGAGGAACGGCGCTCGGCCGCATGAGCCGCCTCCGCGACCTCGTCGGCGTCGCGCTGACGGGGCTGTTCGCCCGCAAGGTGCGCACCGCGCTGCTGCTGCTCGGTCCCACCATCGGCGTTGCCGCGATCATCGCCGCCGTCGGCCTGACCGACAGCGCGAAGGGCGACCTCAAGCGCAAGGTCGCCGAGTTGGGCACCAACCTCATCGAGGCATCTGCGGCGAGCAGCTTCGGTTCGCAGGATCCGACGCTTCCGGCCGATGCCGTCGATCGGGCCCGCACCGTGGTCACGGTCGACAAGGTGTCGGCCGTCGTCGAGCTCCAGAACATCGTGGTGTCGCCCTACCAGGAGGCCACCGAGAACTTCGAGACCGTCCCGGTGCCCGTGCTGGCCAGCGATCTGGCGCTGCCCGACGTGCTCGAGGTCCCGCTGGTGAGCGGGCGTTGGTTGAACGACTTCGACGACGTTGGTGACTCACGCACCGCAGTGATCGGCGTGGGACTCGCCCGCGAGTTCGACTACCTGCCCGGCGAGCTGCGGTCGATCCTGTTGAACGGCTTGGAGTACGCGGTCGTCGGCGTGCTCGATGAAGTGGAACTCGAGCCGGCGTTCGACAACGCCGTGTTCATCACTTTCGCCGCCGCCGACGATGACTTCGTCGACGCCGACATCTTGCCCAACAAGCTGTACTTGCGCGCTCGCGACGGCAGTGAGGACGCCACCGCCGAGGCGCTCAAGGTGGCGGTGAACCTGGGCGGCCCCGACGAGGTGCAGACCGAACTGAAGTCTGAGGCGCTCGAGTTGGCGTCGCAGAGCGATCGACAACTGCAGCTGATCGTCGTGTCGATGGGCCTGCTCGCAATCGTCGTCGGCGGCATAGGTATTGCCAACGTGATGTCCATCTCGGTGATCCAGCGGTCGTCGGAGATCGGCATCCGACGGGCTCTCGGACACACCCGCAGCACCATCGCCATCCAGTTCATCCTCGAAGCGATCGTGGTGGGCTTCCTCGGTGGCGTGTTGGGAGTGGCGGTCGGTGTGGCTGCCATCGCCGTCGGAGTTGGCGTCGCCGGATGGGTGTTCACGCTGCAGCCGGTGCTGGTCCCCGCAGGCGTGGCGCTGGCCATGGTGATCTCGGTGATCGCCGGCCTGTACCCCGCTGTGCGTGCGGCAGGCCTGGAACCGCTCGAGACGTTGCGACTCGGCTGATGTGCGACGGCCGCCGACGGGTCGCGACGCGTGCTGATGACCGTCAGAAGTAGGTCTGCAGCCTCGATACAGACCGCATGGACCTGATCCTAGGACCATTGTCCGATGGCTATGGGCACCTGTCGAGGTGCAGCGTGGCCGGGTCAACCTCGACACAGCAAAACGAAAGTAGACCCACATGCGTCGTCAAACCTTGATCGGAAC
>VFMC01000256.1:8271-8686 GCA_006515795.1 Acidimicrobiaceae bacterium
CGCCCTCGTCGCCCTGTGCCTGATGGCGCCGGTGGCGGCTGCCTCAGGAGGCAGCGGTGGTGGCGGCGGTGGTGGCGGCGGCGGTGGCGGCGGCGGTGGCGGCGGCGGCGGTGGTGGCGGCACCAGCGTGTCGGTCGGCGCGATCCAGACGGTTTCCGCCTCGGTGTCATGCACCACTGGCACGCAGCTCTCCGTGACCCTCCGCAAGGGGTTCCAGAAGCGGGTGGAAGCGCAGATCGTCCCCACGGCCCAGGCGCTCAACCCAGATGGCACGCCGGTGCCGGCGGCGTGGTGGGACCAGCGTGTCTTCAACGACACCCTCGGCAAGAGCATCGGCGGTTGGGCGAGCAACATCGACATGGTTCCCGGCCTCGTGCAGACGAACCTCCTCAGCTCGGTGCCGGTCGGAGTCACA
>VFMC01000257.1 GCA_006515795.1 Acidimicrobiaceae bacterium
CCACTGACGATCGACTTCCGGCAATGAAACCCGTTTCTCCACCGCGCAACCGCCCTGACCGGGGCCCGACTAATGAATCAGTCGAACTGGCGGACGAATAAGTGCGACTGGCGGACGAATCAGTGAGTAGTCATCGGTTGCCCGTGTCGTTATGTTGCCCACCGCCCCGACGGCCGATTGGTCGCCGGAACGAGACTCGACGAGGAGGCGAAGCACGATGGATCAGTTCGATGGAACGGTGAACGCAGGCCGCAAGGGCGTGGCATACGACTGGCAGGGGCTGCTCGCCTCGGTCGAGGCGAGCTCGCTCGACCACGAGCTCGCCACCTTGGCGCCGCAGTTCGCGCAATGAGCCGGCACCCGGCCCGGGTGCTCGTAATCGGTTGCGGATCGGTGGCCCAGTGCGTGGTGCCACTGCTCGTTCGCGACCTCGGCATCGACGCCTCCCGGCTGACGGTGGTCGATTTCGCCGACAACCGCAGCCGCATCGCGTCGGCCATCGCCCAGGGTGTTGCGTACGAGATCGACCGCATCACACCCGAGAACCTCGACTCGTTCCTATCGGCACGCGTCGGCAGTGGCGATCTGCTGCTCGACCTGGCGTGGAACATCGACAACCCCACCATCTTGCAGTGGTGTCGCGACCACGACGTCCGCTACCTCAACACCAGCGTCGAGGTGTGGGACCCGTACATCGACCTCGCCACCACCCATCCGTTGGCCCGCTCCCTGTACGTGCGCCACATGGACCTGCGGCGGATGAAGGCGGCCTGGCCCGACAACCGCGGTGCAACCGCCGTGCTCGAACACGGCGCCAACCCGGGTCTGGTGAGCCACTTCACGAAGCAGGCACTGCTCGAGATCGGCGCGGCGATGTTGCGCGACGGCCTCGCTGCCGACGCGGCGGCACTCGAGGCCGCGCTCGACACCGCGTCCACCGACGACACCGGGTTCAACCAGCTGGCGATGCACACCGGCACCAAGGTCATCCACATCGCCGAGCGCGACACGCAGATCAGCAGCGTGCCGAAGGAGCCGAACGAGTTCGTCAACACGTGGAGCGTCGACGGTCTGTACGAGGAGGGCATTGCGCCGGCCGAGATGGGCTGGGGCACGCACGAGAAGCGGCTCCCACCGAACGCCTACGTCCACACCGGCGAGGGGCCGCGCAACCAGATCTGCCTTGCCCAGCCCGGTATCGAGACGTGGGTGCGCTCATGGGTGCCGAGTGGCGAGATCCGCGGCATGGTGGTTCGCCATGGCGAGGCGTTCACGATGTGCGAGCACCTCACCGTCGACGATCCCGTCACCGGCGCGGCGGTCTACCGGCCCACCGTGCACTACGCCTACCACCCCAGCGACGCGGCCATCAACAGCGTGCTCGAGCTGCGGATGCGCGGCTGGAACATGCAGCCCAGGCAGCGCATCTTGAACGACGAGATCGTCAGCGGGCGCGACGAGCTCGGCGTGTTGCTGATGGGCCACCCGTACAAGGCATGGTGGACCGGCTCGGTGATGTCGATCCAGGAGGCACGTTCGGTGATCGAGCACCAGAACGCCACCACGTTGCAGGTGGCCGGCTCGATCCTCGGTGCGGTGTCGTGGATGATCGAGCACCCGAACGAGGGCGTCCGCGTACCGGACGACCTGCCGTGGAAAGAGGTGCTCGGCGTCGCGTCGAAGTACCTCGGCAGCCTGCACTCCGGCCCCGCCGACTGGGATCCGGTGTCGAGCCGCAACGACGTGTTCCCGGGGTTCGGCACCGAGCGCGACGGCCTCGATCTCGACGACCCCTGGCAGTTCACCAACTTCCTCACCCACTGAACCCCGCCCCCTCATCCCCCTCACATCCCCAACTTTGTCGGTCTCAACAGGCTCAGCCCGTCGAGACCGACGCAAATCGGATCTCGGCGCCGAACCTGATTGCCGAATCGGCACCACTGGGGTACAGTCGCGAGCGATATGTGCGACTCCGGCCGACTGCTCCTTCTTATGTAGGGCGAGCGCCACATATTCGCGCTTGCCCGCACACCCCCCGCCCGACGGCCGGGGGGTTCTTCATTTTTCGACCCGTTTCGCTCCCGACCTTCCCACCCCTTCGCCCACAGGAGACCCACATGCCACCCGCCAACGTCACCCCGAGGAAGATGGCCTTCCAGAAGTACCAGCGCCTCGTGCCCGTCGTGTTGCCCGACCGCACGTGGCCGAACTCCGTCACCGATGCGGCGCCGCTGTGGTGCAGCGTCGACCTCCGCGACGGCAACCAGGCGCTGATCGACCCGATGGACCCGCAACGCAAGCGGCGGATGTTCGACGCGCTGGTGAAAATGGGGTTCAAGGAGATCGAGGTCGGGTTCCCGAGCGCCAGCCAGCCCGACTTCGATTTCGTCCGCCACCTGATCGACGACGACCTGATCCCCGACGACGTCACCATCCAGGTGCTGGTGCAATGCCGACCGGAGCTGATCGAGCGCACGTACGAATGCCTGCAGGGCGCGCCACGGGCGATCGTGCACTTCTACAACTCGACCAACCCCCTGCAGCGGGACGTGGTGTTCGGGCTCGACAAGCAGGGCATCGTCGACATCGCCGTCAACGGCGCCAAGCTGTGTCGCAAGCTCGAGCAGACCGTCCCCACCACACAGATCCGCTACGAGTACTCGCCGGAGAGCTTCACCCTCACCGAACCCGAGTTCGCGATCGAGATCTGCGAGGCGGTGATGGATGTGATCGAGCCGACACCTGAGCGACCGATCATCCTCAACCTCCCGGCCACCGTGGAGTGCTACACCCCCAACGTCTACGCCGACGTGATCGAGTGGTTCGGCCGCCACATCCGCCAGCGCAGCAGCGTGGTGATCAGCCTGCACCCGCACAACGACCGCGGTACGGCCACCGCCGCGGCCGAACTCGGGGTGCTGGCAGGCGCCGACCGCGTGGAGGGCACGCTGTTCGGCAACGGTGAGCGCACCGGCAACGTCGACCTGGTGAACCTGGCGATCAACCTGTTCGTGAACGGCATCGACCCGCGGCTCGACATCACCGACATCGATGCATTGCGGCGCACGGCCGAGTACTGCAACAGGCTTCCCGTGCATCCGCGGCACCCGTGGGTCGGCGATCTCGTCTACACCGCGTTCAGCGGCAGCCACCAGGACGCGATCAAGAAGGGACTCGACGCGCTCGATCGAAAGGCTGCCGCCTCGCCGACGGGCGAGTACGAGCAGTGGGGCGTCCCGTACCTGCCCCTCGACCCGAAGCACCTCGGCCGCAGCTACGAGGCCGTGATCAGGGTGAACAGCCAGAGCGGCAAGGGGGGCGTGGCGTACGTGATGAAGACCGAACACGGATTCGACCTGCCACGCCGGCTGCAGATCGAGTTCTCGAAGACGATCCAGCACATCACCGAGGACTCCGGCACCGAGATCAGCCCCGTCGTGATGTGGGACGCGTTCCAGGCCGAGTACCTCGATCCCGAGCCACATTTCCGGTTGTCGTCGCATGAGTTGCGCAGCGACTCCGAGTCGGGACGCACCTCGATCACCGCGCAGCTCGTCGTCGACGGCTCGCCGCTCACCATCACCGGCGAAGGGAACGGCCCGATCGACGCCTTCGTGCGAGCGCTGAGGGCCGGAACCCCGACCCGAGCACGATCACCGCATCCCTGCGGGCCGTGCTCAACGCACACGAACGGTCGCATCGAGGCGAGCAGGTGGTGTCCGTCGAGTAGGCTCGGCCCGATGTCGCGCTGGTTCAGACGGTTGTTGCTGTTGGGCGTGGTCGCGGTGGCGGGTGGTCTGGTCGCTCGCTCACGCCGCCCAGCCATTCCAGTTCCGGCCGGCGCGCCGTCCTGGCCGCCCTTGCGGATCGCCGACGACTTCTCCGACGTCGCCCCCGGCACCGTGACCGACGCCGGATCGGGGGCTGCTGGGGCGAGTCGCTGGGTGCGGCCGGTGAACGGTGAGTGCCCGCCCGGCTTCCCCGTGAAGGCGAACGACAACTCTGGCATCTACCATCGACCGGGCGGACGCTTCTACGAGCGCACGGTGCCCGAGCGGTGCTACGCCGACCCGGCCGACGCCGCGGCCGACGGCTATCGTGCCGCCAAGGCCTGAGCCGTTTGCCAGCCGAGTTTGCCAGCCGAGAGTGTCGCCAGGAGGACCAGGATGAGGGTGTCCGTCGATTTCGATGTCTGCGCTTCCACCGGTGCCTGCATGCAGGTGTGCCCGGAGGTGTTCGAGGTGCGCAGGGACGGGTACCTCTACATCCTCGTGGAAGAGCCCGGCGAGGAGCTCCGTGCCAAGGTCACGATGGCGGCCGACATGTGCCCCACCGCGGCGATCACGGTCGACGACTGAGCCGGCACAAGTTCACGACCTCTTGACTTAAGGCTGATCTACGACCAGCCGACATAGGTCTCGGTCGACACCAAACCTTTTCCGCCGAACCATCGTGTCGATTCTCGGGCGTGAGAAAGGAACTAATCCGCCATGGAACGACGAACCGCGTTGGCGGCCGCCGTCGCTGGAGCTGCAACGTTGGCCACTGCGTCTGTGACGCTTGCAGCCGTAGGCGCCATCGACATCTTGGGGTTTCGCAGCCCCAGAGCAGCAGCCGGAGCCACTGATCCGGTGGTGGTCAAGCAGATCGAAACCGTCGACAGCCTGGTGGTGATCCCCTCGATGCCGACGGCATGGAGCATCACCTCAGCGGCCGGCAGCGGCGCACAGCGCTTCGCTCTTGTAGCCGCGACGCAGCCTGCGGCGGCGACCGGATCTGCGGCCCCATCGGCCGCCAGTGGCTCAGCCTCGCCGTACTACGCGTCGGGAGGGCAAGGGGCTGCGGCCCCGGCAGCGTCGTTCGTGACCCTGCCGGCCTCACCGGACTCTGCGCCACCACCTACCAGTGCCACGACGAAGCCTGCCCCCTCGACGGCTGCGCCCACCACCGGTGCACCGACGACGACCAGGCCACCCACCACCACGGCAGCGCCAACCACGGCAGCACCGACCACGACACCACGTACGACGCTGCCGCCCGGCGTGCCGGCCGACTGGCCCAAAGACAAGCCCATCCCGCCCATGCCCGCCGGTTGCCAGAATCCTCAGCTCGAGGACAACGGCGTGTGGAACTGCGAAAACGACTGAGGACCCTCCCCCATGGAAAACGAACAAGCAGATCGCGTCGCGCAGCTCGCGCAACGCCGCAGCGCTGCCGCGGGCGGCGCCAAGAAGCCCACAACCCAACGAGCCAGCACGTCGGCGCACGCAGCGTCGGCACACACGTCACCAACCACCGAAGAGATCACCGTCATCGACCGGCAGACGAACGTGGCCGTCACGTCGTCGGCCCGCCGCCGTCATGCCGCGGCCGCCGGGCGCGTGCTCGCCACCGGCCTGGCCACGTCGGGGTGCCTCGCCACGGTAGGCGCCCTGGCCCGAGCCGAGGCACCGCCTGAGACGGCCTTTGCCGGGTCGGAAACCCCGAGCACCGTCGTGGAGCTCGAGACCGTCCAGCGTGTCGTCTACGTCGACGAGTTCGGCAACCCGGTCGCGGCTCCGGCCGATGCCGCT
>VFMC01000258.1:0-5724 GCA_006515795.1 Acidimicrobiaceae bacterium
CCATCCAAACCCCAGCGCTGTGAGGAGCCTCCCGTGACCATCCCCCACGACACGATCGACAAGCTCGAGCACACGTGGCACGCCATCGGCAACCTGTGCGCCGATCTCGACGAGCCACAGTGGTGCCTCGCCACCGACCTGCCGGGCTGGTCGGTGAAGGACAACGTCTCGCACCTGATCGGCACCGAGCGGATGCTGCAGGGCCTCGCCCGCACCGATCACCGGTCGCCGGCGTTCGAGTACCTGAAGAACCCGATCGGCGAATCGAACGAGCACGAGGTCGACGCGCGGCGCTCGACCACGGGCGCCGCGGTGCTGGCCGAATGGAACGAGCTCGTAGCGCTGCGGCTCGCCACCTTGCGCAGCGCCGACCAGGCTTACTACGAGGTCGAGGCGATGACCCCCACCGGCATGGGTACCGTTGCCGACTTCCTGCACATCCGCGTGCTCGACTCGTGGGCCCACGAGCAAGACATCCGCCGTGCCCTCGATCGCCCCGGCGGGTTCGACGACCCGAGCGCAGCGCACACGATCGACCGGTTGATCCGAACCCTGCCGATCGTGATCGGCAAGCGCGCCGCCACACCCGAAGGCGCCGCGGTCACGGTCGAGATCACCGGCCCCGTGTCGCGACGGCTCACCTACGAGGTGAGCGGCGGGCGGGCAGGGCTCGTGGACGCAGCAACGGAGCCCGCCGTTGCCGTGATCCACCTCGACTGCGAAGTGTTCGCGATCTTGGCCCTCGGTCGCCGGACCGCCGCCGATCTCACCGACCGGATCGTCATCGAAGGCGATGCCGAGCTCGGCCGGCGAGTGGTGGATCAACTGAACATGATGATCTGAGCGCGGCTGGTCAGACCGCGCGGTCGACCGTCGGCCACGGATCGACCGTCAGCTGTCGAGGTCGATCGCCTTCGGCCCGACTGCCCCGATCGCCTCGAAGTACGCGAGGTGGGCGTCGACCACGTTGACCACATCGATGTCGTCGATGATCTCGATGCCGTGCTGCTCGGCCTCACCGAGCAGGTACGCGGTGAGATCGTCCTCGCCGACCACCACGAGATCGGCGATGTCTTGGCGGCGGTCGATCACGTTGGTGGGCTGCAAACCCTTGGCGTGCAGCCAGCGCATGTGGATGGTGAGCAGCTGCTCGAGCTCGTCGGGCGTCAATCGGGCCTGGGTCTCGGTCGGCAGGTACTCGGCGACGAACTCCACGACCTCGTCGATCAGATACACCGACCGCGGCGCCACGGCGTCGAGACGGTGGGCTTCACGACCGACGACGACCGCAGCGATCACGAAGACGCACAGCGCGGCAAGCAGAACCAGGACGATCGTGACGAGGGCCATCTGTGCCCACCCTAGCGATCGGGTTGCACGGCCGGAGCCGGCGTCGAGGCACCATCACGATGCCCCGACGCCGACTCGACAGGATCAGTACAGGTAGCCGATCACATCGATCACGAAGTGCGTCGCGTTGGCGCCGGCCGTGACCTTCACACGGCCGCTGGCGTCGACCGCCACTTGCGTGCTGACCGCCACGTTCTGGTTGACCGCCGACCAGTTGATGCTGCTGGCGGAAGGCTCAGTGCTGCCGGCGCTGTAGAGCTTGAGGAAGCCTCCTGCGCCGACCGTCTCGGTGATCGTCAGCGTGACGACCGCTCCTGTAGCGCCCGGTGGCACCGCGATCTGGCTCGTTCCGGCGAGGTCCTTGGCGGCGGCCAGGCCGATCGTCCGCGTCTCTCCGGCGGCGATCTTGGCGCCGGCGTTGTCGCGCGAGTCGTAGGCCCGCAGCGGCGTCGGCAGGAAGTGCAGCGAGCCGGCCGGTTCCGGCCCCTTGGCCAGCTGACCGCGAATCGCCCCTGCCGCATAGGCCGCGTTGTGCACGTTCACGTAGAAGCCGGCGGGACCTGCCTTTATCTCCGTCGCGAGTGCCACGTCGATCGGCGCACAACCGCTGCCCGACGTGGCGCCCAAGTTGACCAAAGGCACCACGATCGGTCCGGCCACACCGACTGCGCCACGGTGGATGTGCGCTGCCGTAGGTGCATCGATGCCCGAATAGGACAGATCCCAGCAAACCTCGGCTTCGGAGACACTGATGACGTGGAACGACACCGCTGCGGCGCCGAGACCATCGGGATCGCCCGCGGTCGGCGTCTCGGCGGGGCCGGTCAGTGCGGCGATGTATGGAGTACCTGCGGCGTTGACCGCAGCCAGGCTTCCCGTGGTCTGGCGAGCGTTGCCGCTGGCGATGCTCGGTATGGCTATCGCTGCAGCCAATCCGACCGCGGCAACGGCAGCCAAAGTCTTGTGGTTCATCTCAATCCCCAATCGTTGATCGTGTCGGTCGACGAATCGACGACCGACGAGCGCCAACGACCCTAGAGCACCTCACCCGGGTGGGGACCGCGGTCGGTTCGGGTCAGATGCCGATGCGCTGGGCGAGCAGCTCGCGGTGGTACGTGGGGTCGCCGAACAGCAGCTCGCTGCTCTTGGCCCGCTTGAAGTACAGGTGCGCCGGATGCTCCCACGTGAAGCCGATGCCGCCGTGGATCTGGATGTTCTCGGCAGTGGCGTGGAAGTACGCCTCCGAGCAGTACGCCTTGGCCAACGAGGCCACCGACGGCAACTCGTCGTTCATCTCCGACGCGCACCACATGCCGTAGTAGGCGGCGCTCTTCGCCGACTCGACCTCGAGCAGCATGTCGGCGCACTTGTGCTTGATCGCTTGGAACGAGCCGATCGGGCGGCCGAACTGCACCCGGACCTTGGCGTACTCGACGGCCATGTCGAGCACCTTCTGCGCTCCACCGACCTGCTCGGCAGCGAGCCCGATGGCGGCGAGATCGAACACCGTCGACAGCACCTTCCAACCTTCGCCCTCGGTACCGATGAGCGACGCCGGGGTGCCGGCGAACTCGAGCTTGGCCTGCTTGCGGGTCTGGTCCATCGTGCTCAGCGCCGTACGGGTGAGGCCGGCCGCGCCACCATCGACGGCGAACAGGCTGACGCCCTTGGCGGTGCGGGCGGCGACGATGATCAAGCCGGCGGTGTGCCCGTCGATGACGAACATCTTCGTGCCGTCGAGCGTCCAACCGTCGCCGGCTGCGGTAGCCGGCATCGTCACGCCCGACTCGTCCCACTTGCCAGACGGCTCGGTGCAGGCAAGCGTGGCGATCGTGGTGCCGCCGGCGATGCCGGGGAGGTGCGCTGCCTTCGCCGCGGCGTCGCCGCTGTGGATCAGAGTGTTGGCGGCCAGCACCACGGTGGAGAAGAACGGGGCGCACAACAGCGACCGGCCCATCTCCTCGAGCACGATCCCGAGCTCGACGTAGGTGTAGCCCGAGCCGCCGAACTCCTCCGGCACGATGAGCCCCTGCAGACCCATCTGCTCGCCCATCTGCGCCCACACGGCCGGGTCGAAGCCGTTCTCGGTGTCCATCTGCTCGCGCACAGCCGACTCGGGGCTCTTGGCGTCGAGGAACTGGCGCACGGTCTTGCGCAGCTCGTCTTGTTCTTCGGTGAAGGCAAAGTTCATCGCCGCAGTCTGCTCGCCGACGAATCGCCTCCGCCACTCGATGTGTGTACCGCGCTCATCGCCTCCGGAGCGCTGCTCGCACCGCGCCGCGGCGACGCCGTGCTGCCCCGAGCGATGGTGCCGGTGTGGGGCAACGTTCGCGTCGACCGACTGCTGCGCGAGGTACGCGGGTGACGGTCTACCTCGACGCCAGCGCGCTCGTGATGGCGCACCTCGAGCAGCCGGCGCGCACCACGGTGCTCGACGCGATGGCCGACGATCCCGAGTGGTGCACGAGCGGGCTCACGCTGGTGGAGTCGCTGGCGCTCATCGACCGGGTGGCCGACGAACCGATCCTGCGCTCCGACCTCGAAGACCTGGTGCGGCTCACGTGGGACCGGATCGCGGTGGTGCCGATCGACCAGCGGTGCCTCGACCGCGCCGCCGCGCTGATGCGCGAGCAACCGCTCCGGCTCAGCGACGCGCTGCACCTCGCCGCCGCCGACCGGCTCCCCCGACCGGTGCGCTTCGTCACCGTCGATCCGGCCCAGATCCCGGTCGCCCTCTCACTCGGCTTCGACGTCGTGTCCCCCTGAGCCGGCAACGTCGGTGCGGTCCCGGGCGAGTGGCAGACTCGCGCCATGACCACGCTGCACTGGGCCGACAGCCGCCTCGAGATCCACAAGGTCGTCGTCGGACCCTACGAGAACAACGTCTTCGTGCTCCGCTGCCGCGACACGGGCGAGTCGATCCTCATCGACGCGGCCAACGAGCACGACCGCTTGCTGGAACTGTGTCGCCGCCTCGATGTGCGTCGCGTGCTCGAAACGCACGGACACCACGACCACATCGGCGCAGTGGCCGCGATGCGCGAGGCCGGCTACGAGGTGGCGGTCGCCAGCCAGGACGCACCGATGCTCAAAGACGTCGGCTACGACGTGTTCCTCGACGACGCCGAGGTGATCGAAGTCGGCAGCCTGCGGCTGCATGCAATCCACAACCCAGGCCACACCCCTGGCTCGATCTCGTTCCTCGTTGAGGGATCGCCGGTGCTGTTCAGCGGCGACACGTTGTTCCCGGGCGGACCCGGCAACACGAACTACGGCGGCAACTTCGCCACCATCATCGACTCGCTCGACAACAGGCTGTTCACCCTGCCATCGAACACCGTGGTGATGCCCGGCCACGGGGTGGACACCACCATCGGCAACGAGCGACCGCACCTGGCCCATTGGGTAGAGCGTGGCTGGTAGCGCCACGGCTGATGAACCTGCGCCGCGCACCCGACTCGCCGGGATGACGCTCGACGAGTTTGACGCTCGACGAGTTCATCGACTCGCGATCACCCGGCCTCGACGTGGTGCGATTGCTGCTGGCGATGGCGGTGCTCGTGAGCCACAGCTGGACCCTCGGCGGCTTCGGACCCGAGCCCGGCTCGCCGCTGGCACCCCGCTACCTCACCCTCGGCGGGTTCGCCGTGGCCGGGTTCTTCGCCCTCAGCGGCCTGCTCGTCGGCCGCTCGGCGCTACGCCGGACGCCGGCCCAGTACACCCGGGCCCGGCTGGCGCGCATCGTCCCCGGCTACTGGGTGGCGCTGGTCGTCAGCGCGCTGCTGTTCGCGCCGATCGGATTCGCTCACGATCACGGGTCGCTCAGTGGTTTCATCAACTTCGACCCGGCTGGGCCGATCTCGTACGTGGGTCGGGCTGCGCTGTTCCCGATCGAGTTCTTCCATGGGGTCGCCGACGTGTTCCAGACCAGCACCCCGTACGGCCGCGCCACTGGGACCAGCTTCGTCAACGGCTCGCTGTGGACACTCGCCTACGAGATGCGCTGCTACCTCCTCATCGGCCTGCTCGCGCTCGCGGCGCGACGCTTCGGCGGCCGCCTGACGATCACGGTCGCGTGGATCGTCGTCGGGATGATCGCCGTGTCGTACTGGGCCGGACCGGAGCAGACCAGGTTCGTCCTCGGGCCGGTGGCCGACCCGACGATGGTGATGTTCGCGTTCATCTTCCTGGCCGGCACCCTCGCCGGCGTGTGGGGCCACCGGATCCGGCTCTTCGGCATCGTTCCGTTGCTCGCCCTCGTGCTCGCCCTGGTTGCCGGCCGCACATCGCTCACGGCATCCGAGCACCTCGGTGGAGCAACCCTCGCCGTCTTGCTCCCGCCGCTCGCGGCGATCCTCACGCCGATCGGCGCCC
>VFMC01000258.1:5745-12196 GCA_006515795.1 Acidimicrobiaceae bacterium
ACCTCTCGTACGGCATGTACCTCTACGCCTGGCCGGTGCAACAGCTCATCGCCATGTACGACGTAGCGCCAGGGCCATGGCGATTCGTGGGGCTCTCCACCGTAGCGACGGCGGGATTCGCGGCCGCGAGCTGGTTCATCGTGGAGCACCCGGCGATGAAGCGAGCCCGGCGGGAGCGCCGCCCGAGGTCGCTTCCCGGCGACGAGGCCAGATCGCCCGTTGACACGGGCCGCCTCGAAGGGATTGGCTGATGACGTGCAGACGCCAATCCGCTCGAACATGGTGCCGACGTCGTTGCCGACGGCGCACGACACCGAGATGGTGCGCGCCGACGGCCGCCCGCACCGAGCGGTCCGCGACGAGCTCCGGCACATCGCGTCGTGGCGAAACGTGGTGTCGGTCGTCGGGCTGTACCTGCAGACAGCTTTCGTGATCGTCGCGTCGGTGCGCTGGTCGCCCTGGGCTGTGCTCCCGGGATTCGTGCTGATGGGCCGGGCCCACGCCCAGTTCGCCTCGCTCATGCACGAAGCGGCCCACCGGCTGCTGTTCACGAACAGGCGCGCCAACGACGTCGTCGGGCGCTGGCTGCTCGGGTTCCCGAGCTTCACCTCCACCGATGCCTACCGGCGGGTGCACATGGCCCACCACCGCCAGGAGTTCGGGCCCGACGAGCCCGACATCCCGCTGTACCGGGGTTACCCGATCTCGCGGGCCAGCCTGCGCCGCAAGATCGTGCGCGATGGCACCGGGCGCACCGGGCTGAAGCTGATGCGGGGCCTCCTGTCCAACTGGAACTCGCCCGATCCACGATCGCGGCGCACGTTCTGGAAGATCATGCTCGTTCAGGCGGTGCTGCTCGGGGGTGCCATCATCGCCGGCCACTGGTGGGCGTACCCGGTGCTGTGGCTCGGCCCCTATCTCACGGTTTGGCGGGTGATCAACCGGCTGCGATCGATCGCCGAGCATGGCGGCATGCAGATGTCGAGCGATCGCCGCGAGACCACCCACTCGGTCCGCCAGTCGTGGCCGGCGCGGTTCCTGCTGGTGCCGTACAACATCGGTTGGCACCTCTCCCATCACGTCGATTCCGGCGTCCCGTTCCGCAACCTGCCCCGCTACCACCGCGCGCTGCACGCGAGCGGTTACGTGGACGACGAGCTCGAGTACCCGTCGTATCGAGCGCTCTGGACCTCGCTGTCGTCCGGTTCCGGATCGTCGAGCCCTGGCGACTGAGGTCATTCGGTACCAAACGACCTCTGCGATACGGTCAGGGTCTCGAGTCGAAGCGAAAACCGGAGGGGTCGATGGCGTCGATGCACGCGTGGGATGCGAAGACGGAGCTGTTCGCGCATTCGGTGATCGGCTACGCGATCGAGCGGCTCAGGATCCCGAAGGACCCCCGGTGGGGTTCGCACCCGCGATCCGAGCTGGACGCCGCGCTCGCCCACGCGATCACCCCCGATGGCGCCGGCGGCCACGAAGCGATGCGGTTGGTGCGCGAGGTGCTGATGCCCGCCTGCCGCCCGATGGACGACCCGATGAACCTGGCCTACGTGCCGACGGCCCCCACCGTGGCCGCGACGATGTTCGATCTGGTGGTGAGCGCATCGTCGATCTTCGGGGGCGCCTGGGAGGGAGGAGCCGGCGCGATAGCCGCGGAGAACCAGGCGTTGCGGTGGCTTGCCGGGCTCGCCGGGCTTCCCGACACCGCCGGCGGGGTCTTCCTGTCGGGCGGGTCGGCGGTGAACCTGAGCGCGCTGGTCACGGCCCGCTCCGCGTACCGCGAACGCCATCCCCACGCCGGCCCGCTGGCGTTCGCCGCCACCACCGAGGTGCATGCATCGGTCAGGGCCACAGCGCGGGTGATGGACGTCGACGTCGTGACCGTGGAGGTCGACGAGAACGACCGGATGACCGCGGCGGCGCTGCGGCACGCGCTGCATGATCGCGACGACGTTTCGATCTTCGCCGTCGTCGCATCGGCAGGCACCACCAACTCTGGCGCGATCGACCTCATCGACGAGGTCGCCGACGTGTGTGCGGAGCACGACCTCTGGCTGCACGTCGACGGTGCCTACGGGTTGGCCGCGATGTGCTCACCGCAAGGGCGCGCTCGAATGGCCGGGATCGAACGCGTCGACAGCTTCGGCGTCGATCCGCACAAGTGGCTGTTCGCGCCATACGACTGCGCCGCGCTGGTGTATCGAGATCCGGCACCGGCCGCACGGGCCCATGCCCAGCACGGCGACTACCTCGACGCCGTCGATCGCCAGGAGTGGAACCCCACCGACTACGCGTACCACCTGTCGCGCCGCGTTCGCGGCCTCCCGCTGTGGTTCTCGCTGGCGACCTACGGCACCGATGCCTATGCCGAGGCGATGGACATCACCCTCGACACCGCCCGTGGCTTCGCCGATGCCGTGGCCGCACGCCCCGACTTCGATCTGCTGCTCGAGCCTGAGCTGTCGATCGTGCTGTTCCGCCCTCACGACTGGGCGCCGGAGCGCTACCGCCGGTGGAGCGCACAGCGAGCCCACGAAGGCGTCGCCCTGATCGTGCCCACCAGCTGGCGGGGCGAGATCTGCTGGCGGATCTGCATCGTCAACCCGCACACGACGATCGATGCCCTTCTCGCCCTCCTCGACGACATGGCCACCTTCGTGTAGTGCCGCAATCCACGCCGCCCGCCGCAATCCACGATCTGGGCCGCAATCCACGATCTGGGCCGATTTCGTCTCGGACTCCGAGAAAAGATCGGCCCAGATCCTGAGGACGCGGCGCGGAGAACAGGGGCGGATCGGGTTTCCACTACGGCGATAGGGGAAATACACTGACGCCGTGACTGAGCTGTTCCGGATCGACGAACTGCATGCCCGCCCCGCCGAGACCGACACGCCCACGCCCGAGATCCTTCGCGGCGTCTCGCTCACGGTGCAGGCCGGCGAGGTGCACGCGATCATGGGCCCGAACGGCTCCGGCAAGAGCACCTTGGCGAGCACGCTGATGGCGTCACCCGAGTACGAGGTCACCAGCGGAACGATCTTCTACCAGGGCGACGACATCACCGACTGGCCCACCGACGTGCGCGCCAAGGCCGGCATGTTCCTCGCCTTCCAGTACCCGCAGGAGATACCCGGCGTCTCGGTCATCCAGTTCCTGCGCCAGGCGCTGTCGGCCCGCAAGGGCATCGACCTGTCGGTGCTCGAACTGCGCCTCGCCGGCATGGACTGGATGAAGCGTCTCGGCATGGACAGCTCCTTCGTCGACCGCTACCTCAACGAGGGCTTCAGCGGCGGCGAGAAGAAGCGCAACGAGATCATGCAGCTCGCGATCCTCGAACCCGAACTGGCCATCCTCGACGAGACCGACTCGGGCCTCGACATCGACGCGCTCCGCATCGTCGCCAAGGGCATCCGCGAGGTGCGCGCCGACCGACCCACGCTCGGCGTCGTGCTGATAACCCACTACCAGCGCCTGCTCGACGAGCTGTGCCCCGACCACGTGCACATCTTGGTCGACGGTCGCATCGTGAAGAGCGGGGGGATGGAGCTCGCCGAGATCCTCGAGCGCGACGGCTACGAGGCGTTCAGGACCTGACCATGACCATCGACGTCGCGGCTGTCCGCGCCCAACTCGGCCAACACGTCGCAAAAGCCACGCCGGGTCATCGACGCGATGGTGCGGTTCATGGAGACGAGCTACGCACCGATCAACCGCAGCGCGTACCGGCTCGCCGCCGAAGCCACCGACGCGTTCGAAGGCGCACGCTCCACCGTGCAGCGATTCATCAACGCGCCGAAGGCCCACGAGGTGATCTTCACCAAGAACGCCAGCGAGGCGCTCAACCTGGTCGCCCACTCGTGGGGCCGGGCCAACCTCGCTCACGGCGACGTCGTGGTGCTCACCCACATGGAGCACCACGCCAACATCGTTCCGTGGCACATGCTCGCCGCCGAGCTTGGGATCGAACTGCGCTGGGTGCCGCTCACCACCGACGGCCAGCTCGACCTCACCGACCTGCCGGCGTTGCTCGACGGAGCAAAGGCGTTCAGCTTCACGGCGATGAGCAACGTGCTCGGCACCATCACACCGGTACGCCAGCTGTGCCGGGCCGCCCACGACGCCGGCGCGGTGGCGATAATCGACGCCTGCCAGTACGTGCCCCACAACATCACCGACGTGCAGGCATGGGATGCCGACTTCATCGCCTTCAGCAGTCACAAGCTCTGCGGCCCATCGGGCATCGGTGTGCTGTGGGGCCGCGAGGCGTTGCTCGACGCGATGCCGCCGTTCCTCGGCGGAGGCAACATGATCGCCGACGTCCGTCTCGACGGGTTCACCACCGCCGAGCTGCCGGCCAAGTTCGAGGCCGGCACCCCACCGATCATCGAAGCCATCGGCATGGGCGCGGCGGTCGACTTCCTCCAGTGCCTCGGCATGCACAACGTACGCCAACACGAGATCGACATATCGGCCTATGCGCTCAAGTCGCTGACCGAACGTTTCGGCGACGACATCACCATCCACGGGCCCACCAACGTCGAGGTCCGCGGCGCCACGTTCAGCTTCGCGTTCCGCGGCATCCACCCTCACGACCTCAGCCAGGTTCTCGATCAGCGCAACGTGTGCGTTCGCGCCGGGCACCACTGCGCCAAACCACTCATGCGCATCCTCGGCGCACCCGCAACGGCACGGGCCAGCTTCTACCTCTACAACGACGAGCACGAGGTCGACGTGTTGGCCGACGCCCTCGACAGCGCGACCGATATCTTCGGGTTCTGAACGAAAGGTCCTGCGATGCCCGGCTTGGAAGACCTGTACCGAGAGATCATCCTCGATCACTACCGCACCCCCCGCAACCGCGGCGAGCTGGCCCCACCAGCGGCGCATGCCGTCGGGCACAACCCGTTGTGCGGCGACGAGATCGAGGTCTACCTCGATGTCGCCGACGGCATGGTGAACGACATCAAGGTCGGCGGCCAGGGCTGCTCCATCTCGCAGAGCTCGGCGTCGATGATGACGCAGGCAGTCAAGGGGAAGTCGCTCGAAGAGGTGCGTGCGCTCGTGCACCGATTCCGTTCGATGATGTCGATCGAGGAGCTCGACGAGTCGGCTGCCGAGGTGAAGCTCGGCGATCTCGAAGCTCTGCAGGGCGTGGTGAAGTTCCCGGTGCGAATCAAGTGCGCGGTGCTCGCCTGGAACACCCTCACCGAGGCCCTCACCCAGACCGCTCCGTGACTTCGTCGGGTGCTACGAATCGGGGCGAGGCCGCGTACGCTGCGGTGCGCATGGTGCTGCTCGAGGAGTCCCGCTGATGGCATTCGAACCCGGTGCCGCGGTGTTCGACGAGATCGCCCCGCACCCCGAAGACGTCAACCCGCTCGACGAGCTAATCCACGAGCGGGCCTACGTGGTGCGCGCTTACCGAAAGGGACGCGACACGCTCGTGCTTCGCGGCTCGGTGCGTGATCAGAAGCCGCCTGGCCTGTACGTGCCGAACGATCCCGAGCCGCTCACCGTGCACCACATGGTGGTCGACCTGCACATCAAGGTTCCGTCGCTGGAGATCACCCAGGCCACGGTGGTGCTGGAAACGCATCCGCACGCGTCGTCCACAGAGTTCGCGAGCTGTTCGGTGGGCCGCGGGGATGCACCCACACCACAGCGCTCCTCCAGGCCATGGCGCCCGTGGCGGTTCAGTCGCTGTGGTCTTTCCGGGTGGCAGCGGCACGCGACGAGCCCTCCAAGAGAGAGGCGTTCGGCACTCTGGAGGGGCGTGAGCGGGCGTTGCGGATGAACCTCAACACGTGCCACGTCTGGGCCGACGACGGCGAGCAGGTCACGGCGATCCGCAACAACGAGCCGATGGAGATCCCGGTGTGGATCGTGAAGCGCTTCAACAAGCTCGGTCTCGACCCGACAGCGTGGCGGAACAGCGACTGACAAGCCACGGTGGTCAGCCGTCGCGCAGTTCTTCCCGCAACGACTCCAGGTACGGCAACGCCATCTGATCCTTGCCGGTTGGCAGCACGCTTCGACCATACGGATCTGGCTGACGTCGACCCCTCGACTGTCTTCGATCATCGGCGCTTGCTCCACACCGCCAGCATTCGACGACGCCCTCAACTGCGCTTCAGGTCGGCGGTGAGCACGCTCGGCCAGGGGGCGCCCGCTGGCTACGCTCCGCGCATGACCGACTCAAGCGGAGATCGCACGAAGGTCTTCCCGGCGATCGAGGCGAAGCACGGCGGGCCGATCTCGATGTGGCTCGAACGACTCGCCGAGCTGGGTGACGCGAAGTACCCGGAGCAGATCGCGTACCTGCGAGAGAACCACGGCTTCAGCCAGGCCCATGCAAACGCGTTGGTGATGTACGCGAGGAACTCGCCGAGCTCGAGGCGGTTCAAGAACCCTGCCGACTACTTCACGAGCATCGACCCGACGGCCGCAA
>VFMC01000690.1 GCA_006515795.1 Acidimicrobiaceae bacterium
GGTCGAGTTGGACTTCGCGGTCGACTCGGTGTCGATCGAGCGCGAAGTCACCACTCTGCGTGATCGGCGAGGGCGACGAGTGGTGGCCCGCTTCGTGGTCAACGCGGCCGGACTGGAGGGCGACACGATGCACCGCCGGTTCGGGTTCGCGGGCTTCTCGATCCGACCGCGTCGAGGCGAGCTGATCGTTTTCGACAAGCTCGCCCGCCCGTTGCTCGGCCACACGATCCTGCCGGTGCCCACCGCACACACGAAGGGCGTGCTCGTGGCGCCGACGGTGTTCGGGAACGTGATCGTAGGTCCGACTGCAGAAGACATCGAGGAGCGGACCGCGACCGGATCAACCCGCGCGGGGCTTGACGATCTCTTGACGAAAGCCAGACGAATCCTTCCGGATCTGCTCGCCCACGAGGTCACCGCGGTGTACGCGGGCCTCCGGGCAGCCACCGAGCACAGCGACTATCAACTTTCGGCACATCCCGACGCCAGGTACGTGTGCCTCGGAGGGATCCGTTCCACCGGTCTGACCGCCTCGATGGCCCTCGCCGAGGAGGCCCTGTTGATGCTGCGGAGGCCGGTCATCGACCATACGAGGACCGCCAAGGTGAAGGCCAGCGCGGCGCGAGCGGTGACCGAATCGTCTGCCACTGCGAACGGGTGACCGAGCGAGAGATCACCGCCGCTTGCGCAGCGGTGCTGCCGGCGAACGACGTCGACGGGCTCAGGCGGCGCACCCGGGCGCTGGCAGGGCGATGCCAGGGCTTCTACTGCTTCGCCGAGATCTGCGCGCTCACCGGGTGGGACCCGAGCCGATGAACGATCACGTGATCGTCGTCGGTGGCGGGCCATCGGGGTTGTCGGCAGCCATCGAGCTGCGTCGACGTGGTGTCGACCGGGTGACCGTGTTCGAGCGGGAGCGTGAGGCGGGCGGCGTCCCACGGCACACCGATCACCTCGGCTTCGGCATGCGCGATCTGCATCGCCTGACGACCGGCCCCCGCTACGCACGTCGGCTCGTGACGGCGGCTATGCACGCTGGAGTTCAGCTCCGAACGTCGACCACCGTTGCCCACGTGTCCGGTAGCGGCGTCATCCTCGTCGATGGCTCGCCCATCGACGCTGGTGCCGTCGTCTTGGCCACCGGCGTTCGCGAGCGGCCCGACTCGTGCCTGGCGATCGACCGGCCGGCGTGTTCACGACCGGCACCGTCCAGCAGCTCACTGCACTGCACCACCGCCGGATCGGGCAGCGAGCGGTGATCGTGGGCGCCGAGCACGTGAGCTTCTCGGCGATCTGGTCGCTCCGCCACGGCGACTGCACACCGGTGGCGATGGTGACGCCGCTCCCCCACCATCAGGCCGTGGCGGTGCTCCGGCACCTGACCGCCACCGT
>VFMC01000259.1:0-9774 GCA_006515795.1 Acidimicrobiaceae bacterium
GGAAGATCGACGGTGGAGATCGTGCCGAGCTCGAAGTTGGCGGCGCGGGGGACGTGGCCGGCGACGAACTCGTTCGTCTGACGGACGTCGATCACCTGGCCGTTCATCTTCGAGGGCTCGACGAGATCGGTGGTTCCGATCGGTCGATCCGAGGCGGTCCATGAATCGATTCCGCCGGCGAGCTCGCCCACGATCCGCTCGTGGCCGACATCGAGGCACTGACGAACGACGTCGCTACGGTCCTGTTCCGCGTCGAGCACGAAAACGAGCCCGCTGTCGGGTGCGACGAGCCAGCCGAGCCAGCTGGCGAACACCGGTCGCAACGTGTTCGCGATCGATCCAGGAACATGTCCCGCGGCGAACGCCTCGGCGGAGCGGGCATCGACTACGGCTCCTCCGGCAGCGAGGTGGTGTTCGACTGCATCCGGGGCCAGGGCTTCCAGCCGGGGGAGGGTGTCGAACCTGGTCGGTCCGAGCCGATTCAGCTCCGGGAGCCGACCGAAGTAGGTGGGGAACGTGCCGAACCCGGTGAGGAGCCGATCGACGAAGCGGTCCTCGTCGGTGATCGAGAAGAGGGCGTTCGTCTCGCGCTCGTGGCCGAGGGTGGTGGTGCGCGCCGATGCGCCGGGGGCGGAGCAGAACGAGCCGGCTCCGTGGGTCGGGTAGACGACGAGGTCGTCGGCGAGGTCGTCGAAGCGGCGGAGCGAGCCGAACATCTGGTGGGCGAGCGGCTCGGCCAGTTCGGGCCCGGCCAGGTCGGTGCGACCGACCGTACCGACCATCAACGAACCGCCTGAGAACAGCGCCACCGGCTGGCCGTGCTCGGCGAGAACGTAGGCGTGATGGTCGGGGGTGTGGCCCGGTGTTGCCCAGGCGATCAGCTCGATCTCGTCGGCCAGCTCGACGTGTTCGCGGTCGTGTAGACCTCGGTGTGGCGTGGCCAGTCGAGACGCCGCCGGCGCGAGGAAGACCGTACCGCGCCTGGCGACCAGCCCTGGGCTTCCCGTCACGTAGTCGGCATGCGAGTGCGTGTCGACTGTCCATGCGACGCGGAGCCCGAGGTGCTCGGCAAGTGCCTCGTGACGCGTCGGGAACCGCGACGGATCGACGATCGAGCAGGCGCCATCGTCGAGGTCGATCAAGTACGACGAATGACCCAGTCCTTCGTCGACGAACTCGTAGACTCGCAATTGGCCCTCCTCCTCAAGGAACTACTTGAATAGTGGCGGCGCCTGGCGTACGTTGTCAAGTGGATCTTTGAACATGGGGGTGATGGTGGCAGACCGGGCCGGGAAGGATGCGCTGTTCGACGGGTTCGCCGAGATCGCCAAGGCGCTCGGCAACGGGCGTCGGGCCGAGCTCGTCGACGTGCTCGCGCAGGGAGAACGTCACGTCGAGGATCTGGCTGCGGAGATCGGCCAGAGCATCGCCAACACCTCGTTCCACCTCCGCACCCTCGCCACGGTCGGACTGGTGGCGACGCGCCGCGACGGCACCCGGGTGTACTATCGGCTCGCGTCTGCGCAGGTCGCCGAGCTCTGGTCGGTGCTGCGCGAAGTGGCGGTGGCGCACCACGCCTCGATCGACGAGCTCGCCGCCGCATACCTCGGCGATCGTGACGCGCTCGAACTGGTTCGCCGTGACGAGCTCGTCCGCCGCATCGCCGATGGCGACGTGATCGTCGTTGATGTCCGCCCCCACCTCGAGTACGCGGCAGGTCACATCGCCGGTGCGGTGTCGATCCCGATCGAGCGTCTGGCGCGCCAGGTTCGCAACCTCCCCGCCGATGTCGATGTGGTCGCCTACTGCCGCGGACCGTTCTGCGTGTTTGCCGACGACGCCGTCCGCCTGCTGCGTAAGCGTGGTCGACGAGCCCGCCGTCTCGAGGACGGCTTCCCCGAGTGGCGCAACGCCAGTCTCCCGGTCCAGACCGCGCCGATTCCGGAGCGCACGTCGTGACCGACGCAGCTTCGCCGCGGATCGGCCTCGTCCTCGACTGCGCCGACCCGCATCGCCTTGCCGTGTTCTGGGCCGAGGCGCTCGGCTACGCGAACGTCGGCTCGGCCGGCGCGTACGTCGCGCTCTACCCGCGGCACGGCACGGGTCCGAAGCTGCTCCTGCAGCGCGTCGCCGAGCCGAAGACCTCGAAGAACCGGATGCACGTCGACATCGAAGCCCCCGACATCCATCGCGAGGCCGACCGGCTCACCGCTCTCGGCGCCCGACGGGTCGACGACGGTCCGTGTGCCGAGCACGGCAGCACCTGGATCCTGATGGCCGACCCGGAGGGAAACGAGTTCTGCGTGTGCGACCACGGCACCTCGCCAGGATGATTCAGTGAGCGCTGTTAGAGAACAACGCCATCTTGAGTCGTGGCGAAGCGGGTGAGGTCGAGCTCGGCCTCGATGGCGTGGCGCGGCCGGGCGCCGACTGCCTGCTTGGTGAGCTTGCCGCCCTCGAACAGGCCGATCGTGGGAATGCCGCGGATGCCGTAGCGGCCGGCCACGGCCTGGTTCGCATCGACGTCGACCTTCACGACCTTGATCGCCGACCCGTACTGCCCGGCGAGCGCTTCGACCTCGGGAGCGACCGTCCGGCACGGCCCGCACCACGCCGCCCAGAAGTCGACCACCACAGGCACGGTCGATTCGATCACCTCTCGCTGGAAGGTGGCCTGGTCATCTGCCTTGATCACGGTTGACATGGCGGGGGTCCTTTCGGTCGAGTGCCCGAGTTGGGGCACTGCCTAGAGGAAGAGAACAAATACCCCTATGGGTATATTCCTCAGCCGTTGCGTGACGACAGCACAGCGACACCATCGCCGCTGAGCCGATCGAGCGCGCTGCGACGCCCCGTCATGACCAGGCCGATGTCGTCGGCGCTGCCGGAGACGGTCGGCCCCGACCCGCTGGACCAACCGAGATCCGTGGCCGACAGGGTTACGCCGGATAGATCGGTCTTGAAGAACTTCTGCACCTTCGGCTGGCTCACGTAGTCGAGGATCGTGCGCCACCGATCGGCCGGAACCGTGCGGTCGATGCCGAGCGGGAGGCGGATGTCGAGCCCGTGGACGACCGCGTCGGTGAGTGGCGCCTCGAACCCTTGGCCCGGCGGCTTGAACTTGTGGTCTGCGTTGCGACGGAGGGTGTCGATCAACTCGGCAGTCGGCAGTGAAGCGTCTCGCTTGGCGATGTTGTCGGCCACCTTGTTGAAGTTGCCCTTTGCCTTCGCCATCTCCCACATCACCTTCGGAAGCGAGTAGCGGAACGGCATCACGAGGTGAGCGGCGACGTTTCGTACGGTCCAGCCCTCGGCGAGGCTGGGCGTCGACCACTGCTCGTCGGTGAGGGTTTCCAACATGTCGGCGATGGTGCGCCGCCGACGTCAGGGTTCGGTTCGTTCGTGACGAAGCCCGTCGACGTGTTCGAGCACGGCGAGCGCGTCGTTGTGCGAATGACTGAAGCCGAGCTGCCGCTCGACAGCCACGGTCTCGTTGCTGCGGAAGGCGACGATGTAGGCGCGCCGCCAACTGTGAGAGGTGGTGTTGCCACCTGACCCGTGGAGCACGCCTTCGTTGTGGACGGTGATGTCGCCTCGTGCGATCGCGACCGGCCGCATCACGTCGTCGGGTTGGAGGTCCGTGACCAGCGTGTGGCTGGCGCTGCGCTCGCCGTGCAGCGGATGATGTGGCCGGACGGGTTCGTGGTGGCTGCCGGGGAGGAACTGCATGCAGCCGTTGTCGAGCGTGGCATCGTCGACGGCGAGCCAACAGGTGGCGGTGCGTCGGTCGTCGGTGTCGATCCAGTACGCCTGGTCCTGGTGCCACCCGAACACGGCATCGGCCCTGCCTGGATGCTTGGCGAGCAGCTGGTCGAAGTCGATCACCATGCCTTCGCCGCACAGCTGAGCGGCAATGCTGGCCGCCCGGCGCTCGAAGACGTTGCCCTGCCATTCGGGGTGGTAGCGGCGCGGCAGCATGACGTTGACGACGGCGTAACGGGCGATGTCACCACCGTGGACCCCGCTGGTCATGTCGTTGAAGTCCTTGCCCTCGACGGCTATCTCACCGCGGAGGAACATGTTGTAGACGGCCTCGATGTCGTCTACCTCCTCCGGCGACAGCACACCGCGCAGGTGCACGTATCCGTCGCGGTGGAAGGCGGCGATCTCCTCGTCGGACACGCGATACCGATCGCCGTGGCGGCGACCATCGATCATCGCGTCATCGGCAGGGGCGTCGGAGCCGGGCACGGATCTCATCGTAGATCGCGGTTGCCATTGCCAGCGGGGTGGAGTTGCGGTTGAATCTGGCGATGAACACGACGGAGGCTCACGACGACGTCAGGCGAGGAGCCCCCTTGCTCGTTGCTGTCGGCGGCGGCGCGGCTGTAGCCATCCTGCTCGGCGTGTACGGGCGCGAACACGATCCTGCCGGCCAGGCGCTGTTCACCCTGGGCTTCAGCGGCACGATCAACATGAAAGCTTGGCTCGCCTCGGTGGCGCTGGCCCTGGGAGTTGGCCAAGTGGTGCTCGCGCTGCGCCTCTACGGCAAGATCGGTTCGTCGCCGCCGCCGGTGTGGCTGGGTCCGGTACATCGACTCGCCGGCACCCTGGCGTTGCTCGTGAGCCTTCCGGTCGCGTATCACTGCCTCTGGTCGCTCGGCTTCGAGACCGATGCCGGCCAGGCTCGCCGCTACTTCCATTCGCTCTTCGGGTGCGCCTTCTACGGCGCGTTCGTCGTCAAGGTGATGTGCGTGCGCTCCCGGCGGATGCCGGGTTGGGCGCTCCCGGTAGTGGGCGGGTTCGTGTTCGCGCTGATCATCGGGCTGTGGTTGACGAGCTCGCTGTGGTTCTTCCAGAACAGCGGATTCCCGAGCTTCTGATGGACCTTTCCGGCATCGTCAGAGGTGTCCAGCGAGCAACGCTGTTCGCGACCGCGGCGTTCGTCTTGCTCCTGTTCGTCAACGAACCGTCGAAGCCTCCGGCGGTTCCGAAGGCGGGCACGGAGAACCTGGGTGCGTCGATCTTCGCCACCCGATGTGGCTCGTGCCACGGCAGCGAAGGCGGCGGAGGGTTCGGTCCGACGCTCGGCGGCGGGATCGTCGCTGAGCGCTACCCGGATCCCGCTGATCAACAGGCTGTGGTAGCCGACGGCCTCGGCTCGATGCCATCGTTCGCGAGCAGCCTCACACCCGAGCAGATCCAGGCCGTGGTCGACTACACCCGCAACGACCTGTAAGGACGGGCGCCGTCGTGTTTTCCCGCGGGAAAACTTGGCGCAGCCCCGGATCGCTGTGGCGACCCTATTGACACACGCATCTGTGAATGCTCATATGTGCGAGGACGAATGTAGGGGGTTCGGACGTGGATGTTGTCGTTGATCGGGTGCTCGACTGCACCGGCCAGGCCTGCCCGCTTCCCGTGGTCAACACCGCGCGGACGATGAAGACGATCGAGGTCGGCCAGGTGATCGAGCTCCTGGCCACGGATCCCGGTGTCGAGCCCGACATGAAGGCGTGGAGCTCGCGCACGAAGAACACGCTGCTCGGCATCGAACGCGACGGCGACGTGTACCACGTGTTCCTCCGGCGGGCCAGGTAGCGGCGATGTGGACAGGTGAGGGCGAGAGCAAGGTCCTCTACGTTCACACCCACGGGGTCGCCGACCCTGGCCGTTGCGCCACGCCGTTCTTCCTCGCCGCATCGGCGGCGGCGATGGAGTGCGAGGTGGGCATCTACTTCACCATGTACGGCCCCCAGTTGTTGCAGCGAACCGTCGTCGACAAGATCGGTCCGAAGGGCGACGTCGGCCAACCCCTCGCGTACTTCATCAAGCAGGCCACCGATCTCGGGGTGCGCCTCTACGTGTGCCAGCCGTCGCTCGACCTGAACGACCTCAGCATCGACGACCTCATCGATGGCGTCGAGATGATCGGTGGTGCGGCGTTCAACGACATGGCGATCGAGGCCGACACCGTCATCTCGTTCTGATCGGCATCTCGTTGTGATCGGCATCTCGTTCTGCTGGATCCCTGGTTTGCCAGGGCCGATAGGTAGGCTCGACACGTGGCCGGCGAACTGAACCCCCTCCTTCGAGTCGAGTTGCAAGACCTCGTCGCCAACATGTGCAAGGCCATCAACGACCCGAAGCCGCTGCTCCTGCTGTACGCACTCGCCGACGGGCCGCGCTCGGTCCGAACGCCTCCCAGCACCTCGCCGTGCTACGCGCGGCCGGCATGGTCGATGCCGAGCGCTCCGGCAGCAACGTCCTGTACTCGCTGCGGCATCCGAAGGTGCTCGACGCGATCGACATGCTTCGCGTCATCAGCCGCGACGAGCTGGCCCGCCGCCAGGCCTCACTCGTCGGCTGCCGTTGCGGTGGAGTAGACCAGCTCCACTCTTCCGGATGTGTCCTCCACCAGGTGTCGGAAGACGCCAACGTCGGCGGGCCCGCGGAGCCGTTCGCCGGTCAGCACGTCGAACTGGCTGCCGTGGCGTGGGCAGGTGACGACGTTTGCTTCTAGCGGTCCGTCCGACAGCGGTGCTCCTGCGTGCGGGCAGCGGTCGGCGATCGCGCAGAGCGTCGAACCGATCCGGTACAAGCCGACCGGGCCGAGTGGGGTCGAGTCGAACGTGGCGATGAAACCAAGTCGGCCGGCGATGTCGGCCGAATCGATCAGCGCGTAGTGCCGGCGCCGCGCGCCGCCGGCGCGGACGAAAGCGAGGAGCTGTCTCGCGACCGCACCGCGGTTGGCGACGATGTCGCAGCCGGCGCGTTCCGCGGCGAGCCAGCGGTCGCGGTCGGGTGCAAGCAGGTGCCCGACGACGATTGCATCCGGGTACTTCTCGCGCAGCGCGGCGACCTCGTCGATCGCGCCGGGTTGCTCCACGTCGATGACGACGATCGCCGGTGTGGTGGCAACGCCGGTCATCGCCCGATCAGTGGATCTCGTCGGGCGAAGATCGAGCTGGCCGGCGACGTTGCTCATGGTCTTGACAACCACGTCGTCGGCGGTCAACAACAGCAAGATGTCCGGCAGGGGCACCGCGGTCAGATGAACAACTGGATGTCGGCGTTGGCGGCCATGTCGAGGAACGCGGCGGCCCCGCAGACGGGGTTCAAGCCGTCGATGAAGTCCTCGGTTGTGAGTCCGTACAGATCCATCGTCATCTGGCAAGGATGGAAGCGCACGCCGAGCTCGAGCGCCATCTCGATGAGATCCTGGGGGCTAGCAACACCGTGGTCCTTGGCCAGGCCCTTGATCATCGATGTGCCCATTCCGGCCATGTGCATCTTGCCCAGCTTCAAGTTGTCGGCGCCACCCTTGTCCATCAGGCTCTCGCCCTTCTGCTTCCAGTTCTTGCCCGTGATCCGCTTGTCCGACTTCTGGAGAACGCGCAGCCCCCAGAACGTGAAGAAGATGTCGACCTCCATGCCGGATGCGGCTCCGGTGGTGGCCAAGATGAGCACCGGCCACACCTTGTCGAGGTCGCTGCTCCAGCAGATGAGGGCCATCCGCTTGGACGGGTCCTCTTCTTCTTCGACCTCTTGGTTGACTTGCTCGTGTTGGTCGAGCTCGGTCATTGGGTACCTCCTCTGTTGGGTGGATCTTCGAAGATCTCGCCGACGAACCGCTGCGGCTCACTGCGCGCAGCGGAAGCATCGGATGTCGTTTTCGTCGATGAAGGTCTGGTATCGGGCGAAGGCTTCGGCTCCGTCGACGAGCAGGCCGAGCTCCTCGTCGAGACGGCTGGGGGCGAGGCGGGCGATCCATCCCTCGCCGTACGGGTCGCGGTTGGCCACGGCGATGTCGTCGGCGAAGGCGGCCTCGTTGTTGGCGAGCAGCGTGCCGCTGAGTGGTGCGGGGAACGGCCCGACCCACTTCGCGCTCTCGACGACCGCGATCGGTCGCCCGCGGATGATCGGGCGACCAGGCCGCTTCCAGCTCACGGACACGAATCGTCCGCACATCGTCTGGCTCACGTCGGTCATCCCGACGATCGCCTCGTCGCCGTCGAAGCGAACCCAGACGTGGTGGTCGACGTCGTACAGCAGGTCGTCGGGGACCGAGCACCCGCGCCAGACCTGATCGGACATCGCCGCGCCGTCATCCTTCGCCGCACTCGATGCCTTCGGCAACGAGGAACGCTTCGTAGGCAGCCACACCAGCCGCGCCGGTGGCCAGGTCGGCCGAGTCGGTGATCCAGTCGGTGGGTCGCAACCGAGCGATCCAGCCATCGCCATAGGGATCACGATTGATCGTCGTCGGCTGGGCGACGACGGCTGCGTTGATCTCGACGATCTCTCCCTCGACGGGGCTCGGCACCGGACCGACCCACTTGCTGCTCTCGACCGTGGCGATGCTCTTCGCCTTCTTCACCGTGCGGCCCGGGTCCTTGGCGGTGACGGAGAGGAAGGTGTGGGCGAGGTGCTGGGCCACGTCGGTCATCCCGACGGTGACCAGCTCTCCGTCGTAGCGCGCCCAGATGTGCTTTTCGACGACGTAGTAGAGGTCGTCGGGGATGTCACAGTTGCGTACCCTGCTCATGGCGTCTTCTCCCCGTGTTCGGCGATGTGTTCGGCGATGTGTTCGGCGATGAGGTGGTTGACGAGCATGTCGAGGGCCACCAGGCGGATCTGGGCGTCGTGCTCGTCGAGGAAACCTGGATCGCGGCCGCGCGGCTTGATGAACTGGCTGTAGGTCTCGCCACAGTGCGGGCACTCGATCGAATACGACTGGCGATGGTCCTCGACGACGATGCGGACGACGTCGGGGTGGACGGTGCCGAGATGGGCGTGCAACGGGCGTGGTGGCCCGGTGAACTCGCACCACGGGCAGTTCACGGCTCCACCGCCGCAGCGACAGGGTGCAGGGCTCGATCGAGAAGTTGGGCGATGTCGGCGACCTCGAGCCGATCGGCGCAACCGACCGTCTTGGCCGCATCGGTGTACATCGTGAAGTCCTTCGGGCAGGAGACGACGAACAACTCGACGTCGAGCGTGGATGCCTCGCGGATCCGGTTCTCGCTCGGCCGTTCGGTGAGCCCCGAATCGTCCATCCAGATCCGACCGCCGCCGGCGCCGCAGCAGAACGAGTTCTGCCGGTTGCGGGGCATCTCGACGACCTCGCAGCCGATCGCCCGCAGCAGCTCACGCGGTGCCTCGGTGACGTCGTTGTAGCGGCCGAGGTAGCACGGATCGTGATAGGTGGCTCGCAGGTTCAACGACACAGGCGCCAACGCGGAGGAACGCAGCAGCTCGACGAACACCTCGGTGTAGTGCCGCACCGGCACCTCGAGCGGGTACTCGTTGCGGAGCGTGTTGAGCGTGTGCGGGTCGGTGGTGAAGATCTCGTCGAACTGGGCGTTGCCGAGAACCTCCATGTTCTGCTCGCGCAGCATCTCGAACAGGCCCTCCTCGCCGATCCGGCGCACGTCGTTGCCGGCGTTGCGCTCGTCCTCGTAGAGGATGCCGAAGCTGACGCCGGCCTCGTGGAGGATGCGGGCGACGGTGCGCGAGACCTCCTGCAAGCGCTCGTCGAAGGAGGCGAAGTCGCCGACGAACCACAGGTAGCGCACTGGCTCGGCGCGCGCGTCGGTGATCGTGAACTCGAGGTCCTTGGTCCAGCGAGCCCGCTGGCGGCCCGACTTGCCGAAGGAGTTCCCCTTCTGGGCGATGTTCTGCAGCGCGTCCTGCAGGGCCGGTTCCATCGAGCCTTGCTCGACCAGGCTGCGGCGCAGGCCGACGATGGTGGGGACGTGTTCGATGCCGACG
>VFMC01000259.1:9820-12788 GCA_006515795.1 Acidimicrobiaceae bacterium
GGGCCACTGGTGGTGGGGCGCGACTCGTGGTCGAGCAAACTGAACGTGTGGCCGGCCTGCTCGGCCCACTGGCGGAGGTCGAGGATGAGGTCGCGCGGTGACAACGGCGCCCCGCTCGTCGCCGCCGGGCAGGCCACGTGGCACCGGCCGCACTTCGTGCACGCATCGAGGTCGAGCAGCTGCTTCCAGGTGAAGTCGTCGATCGTCTGCAGACCGAAGTGGGTGCCGGATCCGGCCGGCGTCGGGGCCGGCAGGTTGCGCGACGTCGTGGGATCGTGGACGACGAGGTTCGCCGTGTCGGTGACCATGTGCATGGCTTTGGAGAACGGGATGTAGGCAACGAAGCCGAGGGCGGCGACGGAGTGGGCCCACCACATGCCGAGCCGGGCGTTGTCGGCGGTGTCGGCGCCGACGCCGGTGAACGCCTTGGCGATGATCCAGCCGACCGGCGACCAGATCTCGAAGTCGGGGAAGTCGCTGGCCCGGATGCGTAGGCCCTCGTGGAGGAACCCGGTGATGAGCAGGAACGCGAGGATGCCGACGAAGAGCTGATCACCGCGTTCGAAGCCTCGCCGAGAGTAGCCGCCCTCGGGTTGTTCGGCCCTGGCGTAGTCGAGCGCCGGTTTGTGACGCATCCAACGCCGTACCGCCATGAAGCCGAGGGCGATGAGGAAGGCGAGGCCCATCGTGTCGAGCACGACCGAGTAGATCCGGTAGAAGGCCCCCTTGAAGAAGCTGTTCTCCTCGCCGAAGAACAGACGGACGACGTCTTCGTCGATCGTCAGGATGACGGTGCCGATGAACAGAGTGACGAAACCCCACAGGATGAAGAAGTGGGCCACACCTGCGCCGAGGTCGCGTTTGGCGATGCTGCTGTTCGAGGCGATCACGTAGAGCGAGTCGATTCGCTTCTGGCGGCGTGCCGGGCGACCACGGCGGTACTTGGCCACCCGCCTCCACCATCCCCATGTGAAGATCGCGATCGCGACGGTCGAGAGCACGTAGAACACCAGCTTGCCGGTGGTGGTGAAGTCCTCGAAGACCTCGCGCGTCTCGCCCTCGACGCCGCCCAGCAGAACGCCGATCATCCGCCGGCCTTCTCCGTCAGCTCGGGCAGCAGATCGAACAGGTCGACGGTGGTCCCGTAGTGGGCGACATCGAAGATCGGTGCCTTGGCGTCGGTGTTGCAGGCGATGATCAGCTCGGCGTCGCGCATGCCTTCGAGGTGCTCGGGCGCACCCGAGATGCCGAACATGATGTAGGCGCGGGGCTTGACCTTCAGCCCGGACTTGCCGACTTGACGGGTCTTGGGGAGCCAGCCGGCATCGACGACCGGGCGCGAGGCGGCTACGGGTGCGCCGATCGCTTCGGCGAACTCCTGAACCAGCTCGATGTCGTCCTTGGAGCCGATGCCGCGTCCGACCGCGACGAGCACGTCGACGGCGGTGATGTCGACGTCGCCGGCGGCGGGCTCGGCCCGGGAGCGGAACACGACCCGCGCCGCACCCTGAGCCGACGGCACGAGCGCCTCGACGTCGGGGGCGCCGTCTCGGTGTCCGGCTCCGGAGGGAAACGAGCCGGCGATCACGGCAACCAATGCCCGGTCGGCCGTGATCACGCACTCGGCCATGATCTTGCCGCCATAGATCTGCGACGTGGCAACGACGGCATCGCCCTCGGCCACCACAGCGACGACAGACGAGACCAGTGGCGCGTCCCACCGAACGGACATCGCTCCGGCCAGGTCGAGGCCGGCCGTCGTTGTCGACAGCATCACCAGTCGAGGGGCACGATCACCGATCGCCGCCATCACCGCATCGAGGTAGGAGTCGGAGGTGTACTCGACGAACCCCGGCCCGTCGACGGTGACGACCAGCCCTGCTGCACCGAGCTGGGTCGCGAGCGCGGCGTCGCCGACCAGAACGGCGATCGCCTGCCCACCCCAATCGTCCGCCAGCTGGCGGGCCTTGCCGAGCAACTCGAAGGTGGTGTCGGTGAGCGCGCCCCCGGCGTGCTCGGCGATCACGACGACGTCATTGACCATCTCGGCTTCTCCGAATCGTTTGTCAGGCGAATCACTTCGCGCAGGGCTACTTGAGCAGTCCGCGGGAGCGGATCAGCTCGATCATCTTCTCGGCCACCTCGGCGTCGGAGCCGGTCAGCATCTCGGCGTGGCTGGTCTGTTCCGGCGAGTACATCCGTCGTACCGCGAGGCCGGCTCCGACGCTGGGAGCCGCGATCGCCACCTGCTCGATTCCGCCGGCTTGCTGCACCTGGCGGATCTTGGCGATCGGCACGTACCGCGGTGGTTGGCGCGCCGCCTGCACACCGATGACGGCCGGCGTCGTGACGGCGAGAGTGGCCACCACGCCACCCGCGAACTCCTGCTCGGCGCTCACGCCGTCGGCCACGTGAACGTCGGCCACGTGAACGCCGACCACGACGGACACCTGCGCAAGGTCGAGCATCGACCCGAGGATCGGCGCGAGTTGCCCGTCGAGATCGTCGGCCGCCTGAACTCCTGTGAGCACGAGGTCGAACGTCTCGCCGCGCAGCCAACCGGCGAACATCGCGGCCCGTGCATGGGTATCCACCCAGCCGGAGGAGGTGTCGAGACCGGTGAGCTTGATCGCCCGGTCAGCCCCCTTGGCGAGAGCAGAGTAGAGCGATTGATCGATTCCCGAATCGTCGAGGCCGACTACGTCGACGCCGGCGCCCGTCGCATCCTTGATCAGCAACGCCTCTTCGAGTGCGTGGTTGTCGAACTCGTTGAGCAGCAGCGTGAGGTACTCACGGTCGATGTCGCTGCCGTCTTGGTTGACCTCGAACTCTTCGACGAGATCGGGAACTTGCTTGAGGATGACCACGATGCGCACAGGGATTACCTCGTCGAGCTTCGAAGGGCGCCCAGGTCGAGCTGGGCGGAGATGTCGGACATGTCGGTTTCGTCGGGAAGGAACGGGTAGTC
>VFMC01000260.1:0-422 GCA_006515795.1 Acidimicrobiaceae bacterium
CAACGAGCTCAACCCACGCAACGCCGCCGCCGAGGACCGGCAACCAGGCGTTCCCGACATGACCATGCAGCTGTGGAGGCCTGGTACCACCCCCGGTGGCGCCAACCGGGTCGTGCCCGAGGGCGAGCCGAACGCCGGCGCGATCGTGCAGCTCTGTGCCGACGGCAGCGATCGTCCATTCGCCGACTACGGCACGGTCGACGCACCCGGAGGGTGTGACCCGATCGAAGGTCTGACGACCGAGAAGTGGACCCGCCCGACGGGCTGCACCGCCCGTACCGCCAACGGAAGCGTGGCCTACAGCCAAGCCCTGCCGACTCCCACCACCGACAGCGCCTGCTTCGAAGCCCCGATGATGGGTGTGCAGTTGGGTACCAACGGCGAGGTCGACGGAAACTACGGCTTCGGCGATCTCGTCTCGG
>VFMC01000260.1:439-4766 GCA_006515795.1 Acidimicrobiaceae bacterium
TCGTCTCGGGCGATTACCTGGTCGAGGCGATCTCGCCGACCGACGCTGCCTTCGCGGCGCTCAACGGTCGAGATGCGCGGCCGATCTACACCTTCACCGACGAGACATCGATCAACGTCTTCACCGGCGACACCTACCGCCCGCAGGGGGACTACACATCCAACGGCGAGACGGCCGGTCCCGCTTCGGCGCTGCCGGCCAGTGGCTACCCGGAGAACACGGTCGATTCGGCCTGCGCCGGTCGGTTGCACCAGATCACAGTCACCGATCAGGACTTCCTCGACAACGGCGGCAGCCCCGCCGAGGGTGAGCTGCGTCCCTACTGCGACGTGAAGCTGGTGCGGGTGCAACCACGCCGGTCGATCGCCCCGATCTTCCACGTGTTCACCAGGGTGCCGATCCCCACGCGCTTCGTCGGGTACATCATCGACGACCTCAGCGTGTCGACCAACCCGAAGAGCACCGTGTTCGGTGAGAAGGCGGGCATGTCGAACGTGCCCGTCGGCATCTACGACTACACCGGCCGGCTGGTCTACACCGCCGAGTCCGACTACAACGGCTACTACGAGGCGCTGCTGCCGTCGACCGGCACGATTGCCTGCCCGACCCCATCGGGAGTGTGCCCCAACGTGTACCGCCTGGTCGGCAACGACCCGGGCCAGGTAGGCGCACCGAACCTCAACTACAACCCGCAGTACCGCACGATCGGCACCGAGTTCCAGGGATGGCCAGGTGTGGTGCACCCCGTCGACCAGGCGCCGACGCGGATCGCGGCCTCCTTCCAGCTGCCTGGAAGCCAGCAGCTCACGCCACCGGTGTGTGCGGTGCCGGCCGGGCAGTCGGAGTTCTACCGGATCAGCCAGCCGTACGGCCTCCCCGGCTCCACCGGCTACACCGTCACCGGCAAGGGGTTCGGCGCCACTGCCGGAAGCCTCGTGCTCGGCGGCAACTCCATCCCCACGCTCACGTGGACCGATACGTCGATCACCTTCGACCTGCCGGCGAACGCGCCGATGGGCGCTTCCACGCTGCGGATCATCGGCTCGAACGGCCAGGCCGGCACCAACGGCGTCACCTTCCACGTGCTCGGCGGCACCTACAACCCGCAGATCATCGAGGTCGGTACCGGCAAGGCATTCGACCCGGCCGACGATCCGGCCGACGGGTCGGGACCGCGAGCCATCCAGAAGGCACTCGATGCCGCCGACGCTTCGGCGACTGCCCGTGGCGTGGTGGTGGTGGTGTACCCGAACATGGCCCCCGGCTACGAAGCCTTCAACCCGGATCGCGCCTACTTCGAGAACCTGGTGATGCACAGCGCGGCCAAGCTCCAAGGCGTGGGCCCCGGAGGGCCCGGCGTCCCAGGATCACGTGTCGACGGTCGTTACTTCTGGACCGTGAACGCCCTCGGCGACATCTATGCCGAGACGTGGCGGGTCGCCACCGAGGCGCTTCCCGTTGCCGGCAACCCCACCGTGACCAACGGCCAGGTCATCTACGTGCGTCCCGAACGCACCAACCAGTTCAACGGAACCTTCACCGCGGCGATCGACGGTTTCACCATCACCGGCGGCGACCAGCAAGGTTTCCCGACCAACCTCAACTTCCTCGGTGGTGGCAACAACGGCACCCCGCGGCCCGGCGTGATCAATGTCGAGACGCAAGGCGGCGGGGTGTTCCTGAACGCCTATGCGCGGAACACGCAGATCTCCAACAACGTGTTCGTCTCCAACGGTGGCACCATCGGCGGAGCGATCCGCGTCGGTTCGCCCGAGCTCGGCACCACCCAGGCCACGAGCAGCAGCTTCAACACCGGGGTGAAGATCCTGCGCAACCGGGTGATCGCCAACGGCGGAACGATGTTCGCCGGGGCGATCGGCATCTTCTACGGGTCGAACAACTACGAGATCGCCGACAACGACATCTGCGGCAACGCGAGTGCCGAGTACGGCGGCGGCATCAGCCACTACGGGCGCAGCCCCGGTGGCCGCATCCACCACAACCGGATCATCAACAACCAGGCCTACGACGAAGCGGGCGGCATCATGATCGCCGGCGAGCTACCTCGTAGCACCACGACGTTGTCCACCGGAGCGGGCCCGGTCACCATCGACCACAACGTGATCGAGGCCAACCTCGCCAACGACGACGGCGGCGGCGTGAGGTTCCTGATGGCCGCCGGCTCCCAGGACGACCTGATGGAGGTGAGCAACAACATCATCGCCAACAACGTGTCGACCCACGAGGGCGGCGGCATCTCCATCGACGACACGCCGAACCTGCGGGTCATCAACAACACCATCGTCAAGAACATCACCACGGCGACGGCGATGACCAGCACCGGCTTGCCCGCCCCTGCCGGCCTGTCGACCAGCGCGAACAGTGCGCTGCTGCAGGCATCGCTCAACCGAAGGTACGGCAACCGGAACTCACCGAAGTTCTCGAACCCGGTGCTGCTGAACAACATCTTCGCCGACAACCGTGCCGGCACGTGGACCAACAACGGTGTGGTCGGCATCGGTGCCGCCGGCGACCTGTCGCCGGTGCTGCGCTGGGACGTCGGAACCAACGATGGCAGCGGCACGCCGACGGTCTACGGATCGATCACGGATTCGGCACCGTCGAGCCCCGCCTACAAGGGCGGAACGGGCTACACGCTCGGGGCTGGATCGAACAACATCCAGGTCGGCGCGAGCAGTGGGATCGGTGCGATCGGTTTCGCTCTCACGTACGACTCGAAGGTGCTGCTCGCCAACTGGAGGACGTTCCCCAACTTCCGCCCGGCAGCGATCGTCACCCTCGAACGGCCGATCGGCGAGCTGGCCGACTACCACCTCGGCAACCCGCGGCCGGCCACCGAGATCGTGGTCGATCTGGCCCTTGCGGCCTCGCCGGCGGTGGTTCCGTACGGGGTGATCGTTGCCCCGGCCACCGACATCGACGACAGCGCCCGCGTGCTGCCATATGACAAGGGCGCCGACGAGAACGTGCCCAAGCCGGCAGCGCCTCCGCTGATCGCGCCGCCACCGCCGCCGCCACCGCCGACACCACCGCTCGATGCGTTCAACCGGCCGGCTGCGCCGAACCTGCGGATCAGCCCGACGGTGACCAACTGGACCCAGTCGGCCCTGATGCCACCGTTCGGGGTCGACGGCACCGCGGCGGTCGCCCAGACATCGATGTTCGGCAGCGGCATCGCCCTGTGGAACCCGACGGGTTCGGTTCCCTTCGGGCCGTCGCAGTTCGCCGGCTTCGTGGTGGCGGGCCTGCCCGACACTGCGTCGCCGACCTCTTCGATCGGTGTCGTGCTGAAGCGCAACGGCACCGGGGTGACCGAGCGGTTCGTCGAAGCCCGTTACACGCACCCGACCGGAGCGATGACGACCGGCACGATCCAGATCGGGTTCACCACCACGGGCGCCGGCAACGTCGCCTGGATCGGGGCGGCCATTCCCGCCACGCTCGCCGTCGGTGACGTGTTCTACGCCCAGGTGAACTCGGGCGGGATCATCGAGGTGCGCCACAACGGCGCCGTCGTCGGCACCCGCGCCATCCCGGTTTCCGCCTTCCCGGGCTGGACAGCGGCGAACAACGCCAACGGCGGACTCCTGCTCAACACCAAGGTCGACGACTTCCGAGGAGGGACGCTGTGACCAGCGAACACACAACAGAGCCAACGCCGCGGCGGATGCTGACGCGGCGCAACTTCCTCGTCGGAACGGGCGCAGGGGCGGTCATCTTGCTCGGTGGCGCATCACAGGCCGCGCCAACAGGCGTGCGCGGCAAGCTGCCTCCGGGTCTGCGCACCACCGGCGTGCCGGCCAACGTCAAGCAGATCGCCCTGGCGGTCACCGACGGATGGGCTGGGATGCCGGCCGGGTTCGCCGCGATCGATCCGTACTTCCCCGACACGCTCGCCCCGGCGCCGCTCGACACCTACGTCTTCGGCTTCCGCGACGTGACCGGGCTCGACCGAACGCAAGTGATGGCGCAGCAGGGCAAGGCGCAGATCTGCGCACCGATCGTGGAGTGCACCGTCGGCGAGACGCTGTGGGTCACCTTGAGCAACCTCGGTCTGCTCACCCGGCCCGACCTGGTCGATTCGCACACCATGCACTGGCACGGGTTCCGCAACGCGATCCCGTTCTACGACGGTGTTCCCGAGACATCGGTGTCGGTGCCGATCCACCGTGACTTCACCTACGTCTTCGAACCGCTCGACGCCGGTACCTACATGTACCACTGCCACTTCGAAGACGTCGAGCACGTCACCATGGGCATGACCGGCATCGTCTTCGTCCGCCCGGCCGGACTGGCGAACCACGCT
>VFMC01000691.1 GCA_006515795.1 Acidimicrobiaceae bacterium
GCCTCGGCGGCGACGCCCGACGACGCGGCGCCCACCACCACCGCTCCCCCGCAACGACCTACCGGCGACGACGTGGCACTGCTCCAGTTCGCACAGTCCGTCGAGTTGGCAGTGGTCGAGCTGTACGGCGTGGCGCTCGGCTCCAACGGCCTCGGCGACGGCTTGCTGGCATTGCTCACCGAGACTCGGGCCACGCACGTGGCCTACGCCCAGTCGCTGTCGGCGATGCTCGGCACCGATGCGACCGGAGCCACGGCAACAGAAGTGATCGAGGCCGGCCGGGCGGCTTTCGCCACGGGCAACGACCACGATGTCGCCACGGCGGCGCACGACCTCGAGGCGGTCGCCGTCGCCACGCACACCGAGCTGCTCGGACTGCTGCTCGGCACCGACGCAGCATCGCTCGTCGCATCGATCCTCATCGTCGAAGCCCGGCATTCGCTCGTGTTCGGCAAACTCGCCGGAATCAACGATCTCGATGCCCTGCTCCTCACCAACGCCGATGCACTCGCGCCGGGGAGAGGGTGATCCACGATGAACCGTCCACACATCCACTCTGACCGCGCCGGCGCCGCCGACGTACGCCGCGCGGCCCGCGACATCAGTGCCACCGCGGCCGCCGACACCCGCGCCATGGGCACCTCCGTACGGGCTTTGCTCGACTCCGCGGCCGGCGTCCACCAGCGCCATCATGCGCTCGTCGGTCGGCGTCGGTTCCTGCAACTCGGCGGGTTCAGCGTGGCCACGGCTTCGGTGATCGCCGCGTGCGGTGGCGCGGAGGCGGGCGGCGTCGCCCGCGTTGGCGTCGCCCCCACCACCACGAAGCTTCCCGACCCGGTCGTCAACGATGTGGTGCTGCTGCGCACTGCGGCGTCGCTCGAGTACTCGGCGGCGACGTCGCCAAACGCTTCCGCGACGATCATGCGGGGCACGCCGCGCTGTTCGACCAGCTCACCATCGAGGCGGGCGGCAAAGCATGGGGTTGCAGCAACCCGCGCATCGACGATCTCCTCGTCGCCCCCGTGCTGCGATCCATCGTCGGCGGCGCAGCCGACGGCACTTCGGCCGAGCAGGCGCCCAGCGACGATCCCAGACGCGACGTGCTCAACTTCGCCCACGGCATCGAAACGCTCGCCGGCTCCACCTACCAGGGGATGGCCGCCTCCCTGTCACTGCCGGCGCTGCGCAAGGAAACGCTGATCGTCGGCTCTCACGAGGTCCGCCATGCCGCGCTGCTGGCGCTCACCATCACGGGCAACCCCGCAGGGATCCTTCCCCCGGCGGAGGCGCCGGCCGATCCACCGCCGATCCCTGTCGTCTACGCACTCCCCGCCCGGTTCGGGTCGCTCGGCAGCACTCAGGTGGTCGTCGGCGCCGCCGACGAGAA
>VFMC01000692.1 GCA_006515795.1 Acidimicrobiaceae bacterium
GCCGCCGAGACGCTGGAGCAGGCCGAAGAGGCGTTGCGGCTGATCGAGGTGCACTACGAGGTCCTCCCAGCCGTGTTCGACGAGCTCGAAGCGATGCGCGACGGTGCCCCCGTCATCCACGACGAGACCGACACCGAAGGCATCCTCGATCGCGAGCACAACATCGTGTTGCACATCGGGGCCGAGCGCGGCGATGTCGACACGGCCCTTGCCGAAGCGCACCGGGTCTACGAGCAGACGTTCCGTGTCCATCAGGTGCAGCCGGTGCCGATCGAGAACCACGTTGCGGTTGCCTGGCTCGATTCCGACGAACGCCTGGTCGTCCGTACCGCCACTCAGGTGCCCTTCCACACCCGGCGGATGCTCGCTCCGTTGATCGGCATGGAGATCAAGAACATCCGTGTCATCAAGCCCCGCATCGGCGGCGGGTTCGGGGCCAAGCAGGAGATGTTGATCGAAGACATCGTGGCCCACCTGGCGATCGCCACCCGCCGACCGGTCAGGCTGGTGCTCACCCGCGAGGAGGAGTTCGTATCGTCGCGGACCCGCCATCCGCAGACGATCACGTTCAAGACGGGGGTGACCGCCGACGGCACCTTGATCGCCCAGGATCTGCGGATCATCGGCAACACCGGCCCGTACGGCACCCACGGCTACACGGTCAACACCGTGAGCGGCCTGCGCGGGCTCACGTCGTACAACTGCCCCAACAAGCGCTTCGACTGCGATGTCGTGTACACCAACATCCCGGTGCCGGGCGCGTACCGCGGCTACGGCGCGCCGCAGGGAGTTCAAGCGCAAGCACTGGGTGAAGGTCGGCGACGAGCTTGACATCGCACCCCACCTCGGCGAGCGCGCCGTCGTCGAAGGCGAGCTCGACGAGTACCCGAAGGTCGGTTCCAGCGGCATCGAGGAGTGCGTTGCCCAGGGCATCCGCGCCATCGAGTGGCACCGCCGCGACGATCCCACCTGGGTCAGCCCGGCGGATCGGCCGAACATCCGCCGCGGCCTCGGCTTCGCGTTCTGCATGCATGGCACCGCGATCCCGTTCCTCGACATGGGTGGCTGCAGCATCAAGCTCAACGACGACGTCGTTCAACATGCTGATCGGCGCCACCGATCTCGGAACCGGCGCCGACACGGTCATCGCCCAGATCGTCGCCGAGGTCCTCGGTGTGGCCCTCGACGACATCAAGGTGTACTCGGCCGACACCGACATCACCCCGTTCGACACCGGCGCCTACGCATCGTCCACCACGTTCATCTCCGGCACTGCCGCGAAGTTGGCAGCCGAGAAGGTACGCAAACGTCTGAAGGAGCGGGCCGCGATGCTGCTCGGCGTCACCGAGCCTTGCTCGATCGAGCTGCGCGCCAAGCGGGCGTGGGCGCCCGACGGCAGGTCGGTGTCACTCGAGGAGATCGCCCTGGATTCGCTCCACATCCAGGATCAGGAGCAGATCATGGACACCGCCTCGTACGTTTCGCCCAGTTGCCCGCCACCGTTCGCGGCGCAGTTCGCAGAGATCGAAGTCGACATCCAGACCGGACAGATCACCGTGGTGAAACTGGTCATGGCGGTCGACTGCGGTGTGGCGATCAACCCGATCACTGCCTCTGGCCAGGTCGAGGGTGGCATGATCCAGGCACTCGGCTACGCCCACTGCGAGGAGTACGCCTTCGACTCGGATGGCCGGATGGTCAACGCCGAGCTCGGTCCCTACAAGATCTACCGCGCCGACGAGATGCCGGCGACGGAGGTCTTCCTGGTCCAGACGCTGGAGGACAGCGGGCCCTTCGGCGCCAAGGCGGTCGCCGAGATACCCAAAGATGGTGTGGCCCCGGCGGTGCGCAACGCGATCAGGCACGCCACCGGCGTCACCATCGATCAACTCCCGTTCACCCCCGAGCGGGTGTGGCGGGCGCTGAACGCCCGGTAGGCGAGCGGGGCGTGCTGATCCTGCCCGAGTT
>VFMC01000261.1 GCA_006515795.1 Acidimicrobiaceae bacterium
CGAGAACGAGCCGATCTTCATTGGCCGCTCGCTGTAGTTGGTCAGCTCGGCCTCGAGCCGGGAGAGGTCGATGTGACCGTCGGCGTCCTCGGGGATCGTGATCACATCGGCGATCGATTCGCGCCACGGCAGTTCGTTGGAGTGATGCTCGAACGGTCCGACGAAAACCACCGGGCGCTCGCTGGCGGGGATGTGCTGCGACAGATGGAAACGGTCGTCGAGATCCGCCGGCAGCCGGAGGTTCATGATGCCGACCAGCTTGTTGATCGCCCCGGTGGAGCCGGATCCGCAGAAGATCACGCAAGTGTCCTGATCGCCACACACCGCGTCGCGGATGATCTGCCGCGCGTCCTCCCGCAAGCGGGTGGTCTGCAGCCCGGTGCCCGACGACTCGGTGTGGGTGTTCGCGTATCGGGGGAGGACCTCGTCGCGGATGAAGTCCTCGATGAAGCTCAATGCTCGCCCGGATGCCGTGTAGTCGGCGTAGGTGATCCGGTGCGGTCCGTATGGGCCGTCCATCACCTGATCGTCCCCGATGACGGACTCGCGGATCCGCCGCAGCAGCGGCGTCTCGGTCGGGTCGCTCACGGGTGCAACCTAGCCCGCCGCCTTCGTGATCTGGGCCGAGAAGACTGATCCGATCACCGCGCCGTGACGAACGCTTCGGCAGCCACACCAATGCTCTCGCCGGATCACCTGGTCGGCGCGGGTCTTCCGAACCTAACGAAGGAGCGTCCCAATGTCGGATCCCAAGATCGAAGCGGTCCAGCGCATCTACGAGGCTTACGGCCGCGGCGATGTGGAGGCGGTCCTGGCCGAAGTCGCCGACGATGTCGACTGGGCGGCCGCGGCGGCCAGCACGTCGGTTCCCTGGTACGGCAGCCACCGCGGCAAGGGCGAGGTACCCCGCTTCTTCCAGGAGATCGGGTCGAACGTCGAGGTCACCGAGTTCACGCCGCTGTCGTTCACGTCCAACGAGACCGATGTGACAGTCGCAGTCTGGTGGGCTTTCACCGTGCGATCGACGGGCAAGACTGCGGCCATGCACATGCAGCACTGGTGGCGCTTCGCCGACGGGAAGGTGGCCTACTTCCGGGGATCGGAAGACACCGAGCAATCGGCCGCAGCCTTCTCCTAGCCCCACCGATTCGGCTGGCAGTGGGTGACGCGCGACGCGATAGGGCCACACCGTCACGTATCCGTCAGCGCTGGCCTTTTGTGCTCGAGGGCGGCATAGAGAACGTCGGTCATAGCGTCTGCTGCGATCTCGACGGTCGTGTTGGCGTGCTCCGCGAGATCGAGGAGTTCACGTGGGTCGAGTAGCGCGTTCCACACGAACACCGCGCGGTCGTGCGCAGCCTCGGCGACCGCGAATTCAGCGTCGGCGGCGAGCACTCGTCGGACCACTCGATCTATCCGCGAGATCACCGGATCGGATCGCCGCAATCGGGCGAGGAAACCTTCGGTAGACCGGACGTGCACGAGCGCGTAACCCCGGTCGGCGACCAGACGCCCCCACACCGAACAGAGATCGCGTAGCGAATCGACAGAGTCCGTGGACTCCTCGAACTCGTCGAGGAACGCGGCGATGTAGGCCAAGATCGCGTCGTCGCTCGAGTCGAAGTTGCGATAGGCGGTCGCCCGCGACACGCCCGCCTCGGCAGCGACCTCGCTCAACGTCACGGACCCCTGCGCTGCGAGCAGGCGTCCAACCGCTGCGATCAGCCGCTCCCGGTTCTCCATCGCATCGACACGGGCCCCACTCGTTCGCACCCACCCCACGCTACCCAGCTCGGACAAGTGACACTACGATCTCACTTCATGGCCCATCTTGCTGAGTTCAACATCGCCCGACTCCACCACCCCCTCGACGCCGAACAGAACGCCGAGTTCGTCGCCGCATTGGAACCGATCAACGCCATCGCGGAAGCGACCCCCGGGTTCGTATGGCGACTCACCGCCGAAAGCGGAGCGTCGGCGAGCTACGTCGACGTCGCCGAGATCGACGACCCGAACGTCATTGTCAACTTCTCCATCTGGGAAGACCTCGAATCGTTCCGCCACTTCCTCACCAAGAGCGGGCACGGCGCCTACCTGCGACGGCGCCGCGACTGGTTCGAAACTCCGACCGAAGCCAACGTCGTGTGCTGGTGGATCGACGAAGGCGACCACCCAACCGTCGCCGAAGCGCTCGCGCGGCTTTGCACCCTGCGCGTGTCCGGGCCGACCGAGCAAGGATGGCCGCTGACCCACCCGTTCGTACCTCGGCCTCCCATGAATCGTGATCCGGCGCCCCGACTACTCCCGGAGCTCTGAGTCTGCGCCCACTTGGGCTGGTCGATCGATGCGGCGAGCCTCATTTCGCTGCAGTCTCGCCGTGCAGGCGATCGTCGACGGCCCGGCGCAGAGCGCATCAAGATCTGCTACGAACCGGACAACCCGCCAGCGAAGCACCTCTACCCAAGCGTCGGCTTCGAACCCGACCGGCAGACGGATGTGTTCGCGATGTTGACGACGACGGCCAGGTCCACTTCGCGGTCCTCCCCCGATCAGTAGGCCGGAACCAGCACCTCCTCGGCTGACGAGTGCATCGAGAGCGATCGCATGTCGAAATCGCAAGGTGTCGACTGAGCCGATCGGCCAGACTCGCCCAATGGATCAGTCTTCGGTCGTTGTCCGCACGATGCGCGACGACGAGTTGGACCGCGTTCGTCGCATCGAAGTCGAGGCCTTCGGCGGCGACGAGTCGATCGGCGTCCTCCTCGACGCGTTGCGTGCGTCGTGGGCGTGGGAGCCCGAGCTGTCGATCGTCAGCGAGCGCGACAACGAGATCTGCGCCCATGTGTTGTTCACCCGAGCGATTCTCGATGCGCCTGACAAGCTCATCGACGTCCTCGTGCTGAGCCCGGTCGGAGTCCGTCCCGACCTACAGAACCAGGGTATTGGCACGGCGATGATCACCCAGGCGCTGGCCCTGATCAGAGCGAGCCGCTCCGAGCCAGCTGTGTTTCTCGAAGGAAGCTGGAACTACTACCCCCGCTTCGGGTTCGAGTCGGCCTGCGCGATCGGCTTCCGACGACCGTCGCATCGAATTCCCAGACCTGCCTTCCAAGTCCTCCGTCTCGCAACGTTCGACGCTTCGCTCAGGGGCACCCTTGTCTACCCCGACGCGTTCTGGCGCACCGACTCCGTTGGACTGCGGTAGTCCGGTAGCCCGCGCTGGGAAGGGATCTCTTGGAGAGCGGGTGACGGGAATCGAACCCGCATAGCCAGCTTGGAAGGCTGGAACTCTAGCCATTGAGCTACACCCGCGATTGAGGAGTGCGGAGCTTACCTGGCCGGTCGCCGAGAGACGGTGCGGTTGTCTAGCGCGGCGTGTCCGCCAAAGGGGTTGACGGTCGACTGGAACTTCTGCATCAGGTGCGGGCCGGCCTGGATCGGCGCGTACCGCGGTTGCTCGTCCGGGCCGAGGCACGTGGGCAGGCACTCGATCACCGCGTCCCAGTTCGCGTTGTGGAAGAAGGCGATCGATTGACGCCTTCCAGATGGAACCTGCACCCGATGCAGCGTGGAACACCACCGGTCGTTGCTCCACCGCGCCATCGCGTCGCCGAGGTTGACGACGAACGAACCCGGCACCGGGTGCACGTCGTGCCACGTGCCGTCGGGACCCTCCACCTGCAACCCGCCTTGCACCGGATCGGCCAGCAGGATCGTGAGCGTTCCGTAGTCGGTGTGCGCACCCGCACCGAACCGGCCCGCTTGAGCCCTCGCTCGTTGCGGGTAGTTCAACGCGCGCATCGCGCTGGTGTGCCTGGCGATCATCGGATCGAAGTGATGTTCGGCCATCCCGAGTCCAACGGCCATCAACCGCAGCACCCGCGCCGCAAGATCGCTCATCGTGCGGAAGTACCGCTCCCATGCCGGTCGCATCGCGAGCAACGAAGCGGGCCACAGGTTCTCCGACCACGCGAACGCTTCGTCAGGGTCGGTGATCGTGTGCGTCGGGCGGTCGACCGGTCCGATCGCGAAGCTCTCCTTCAAGTCGGGGGCGGCATGGTTGCCCAACGAGCGGGCGAGGGTTTCACCGGCGATCGGGGAGTACCCGTACGGATACCCCGGCCGTGGCATCGCCACCCGCATTCCAGGCGTCATCTGTCACGTCGTGAGGCACTCCATGGCCGACGACGGTGAGGAACCCGGCGCGTTCACACGCTTCGTCGATGAGGCCGGCCGCGTGCGCGTCGCCGAGGTCGACGACAGGTACCCAGCTCACCTGGCCACCGTACCCGGTGACCGCAACCGGCCACTGCCGGCCCCCGGCGGCCGTGAGGCGAGGTGAACTAAGCTCAGCGCATGAAATCACATCGCCGGATGGCCGACCTCAGAGCATCCGAGCTCGCCGGCCGGGTGTCCGATCGCTCCACGCTCGTGCTGCCGTTTGGTGCCATCGAACAGCACGGTCCGCACCTCCCGTACTCCACCGACCTGATCGTGGCCGAGGCCGTCGCCACCGCCGTGGTCGACGCTGTCGGCGACACCAACGACTTGTGGCTGCTGCCATCGCTGGCTTACACGAAGTCGAACGAACATGCGTGGAGCGCGGGAACCGTATGGCTGTCCGCCACCACGATGCTCGCCGTCCTCGACGACATCGGCCGCTCGGTCGCCCTCACCGGAGCACGAAAGCTGGCCCTGTTGAACGGCCACGGGGGCAACACCGCGCTGCTCAACGTGGCTTGCCGCGAGCTGCGGTTGAAGTACGGCCTGCAGACATTCCTGGTCCATCCGTTCGTCCCGGCCGACCACGGAGGTGCTTCGGCTGCCAGCGAACTGGGGATGGGCATCCACGCCGGCATGGACGAGACCTCGATGCTGCTCTACCTGCGTCCCGAGCTGGTCGACATGAGCCTCGCGGCGCGCAACATGCCCGACCGGCTCGTCAACAACCGCCATGTCCGTTTCGGAGGCTCGGTGAGCTTCGGATGGCTCTCCAACGACTTCGGTCCGGCCGGCGTGATCGGTGATCCAACCGACGCCAACGCCGACCACGGCAAAGCGTTGTTCGAGGCGAGCGTGCACACCTTGAGCGAGGCGTTCGCCGAGATCGCCGCGTTCGAGTTCGGAGCCTGACCCCCGCCGCGCTCGAGTTCAGATGTCAGGCCGGAAGCGAATGCGCCGAATCGATCGCGACGGGGAGATCGAGCTCGACGGACCGGATCACGATCGTGGCCACAGCCTGGTCGGAAGCAGTGGTCTCGATGTCGTGGGCGGCGGTCTGGGCGTTGCGGTCGTAGCACGGGAACCGCGCTCCCGACAGCGAGAGTCGCAGCTGCTGGTCTGGTCGCACGCGCACCGCGATCGGGCGTAGTTGGATGGCCCAGCTGGTCTCGTTCCCTTCAGCGACGGGCTCGAGCAGCCGTTGGGCGTACCCGGTGATCGTGCGGGCAGTTCCATCACGATCGACGATCGACAGCGTCGCCACCATGTCGTGGCGCGGCCGGTCGCACGTCGTGACGACCCTCACGACCGGCGAGCCGGTGATGTCGACGTGCGCCGCGGCGGGTGCCGTGGTGAAGCAGGCGACGTCGCGCCGGTCCTGCGCCGGGGCGTCGTCCTGGAAGGCGACGGGATCACCTGGATGAGCGAACCGGGGCTCGGAGACCAGTGTCGTGGGCACGTTGGGATGGCAGTCGCTGTCGGCGACGAGCATCCCGTCTCCCCAGCGGGAGTTGGCGTTGCCAGTGGCCGAGCTGCCGGTCATCGAGACGATCGTGTGCGGCGGAGGCCACGTCGATGCCTGCCTCCAGCCGTCGCCAAGCACGAAGTAGTTCACACTGCCGGCCGGTCGATCGTCGCCACCCACCAGTGCCGGCGGTCGATCGAACGCACGGTCGAAGAAGGCCACGAGGGCATCCCACACCGGAGCCGGCGAGGCTTCCGGCCCGAACTCGAACCCACCATGGCGGGTGCCCCACGGCATGTGCGCCCACGGACCGCACCACGCTTCGGCGCCCAGCCGCATGATCAGCGTGGCGGTGCCGGAGGAGAAGTCGTCGAACCAACCCATCACGGTGAACGCCGGGACGCAGACGGCATCGAGGTCGGGGCGGCGAACTGCCCAGTACTCGTCGTCGCCGGGGTGGGCGAGCCACTCGCCGAACCAGGCCGGTGGATGCTGGCCCAACGCGCCCGAGATCGGGACCGCGCCGGTGTCGAAGGGCACCGGTCCGGTGCGGTGTTGCTGACCCTGCAGCTGCGCCGCCCAGAAGCACGCGAACGGCCACCGCACCAGCCCACCCTCGTAGGTCCAGCCCTCGT
>VFMC01000262.1:0-6630 GCA_006515795.1 Acidimicrobiaceae bacterium
CTGGCACGGTCCTCGCTCATGCGCCGGCCGGGGCTACGGCACTAGGTGTCGGGGCGGCGCGACTCGCGATCGGTGGCCCCACGCTGTTGATCGCGGCACGCTTGTACGGTGCGCGGTTGACCGACCTTCGACCGCATCTGGTCACGATGGTGGCCGGAGGCGTGGGCGCGGCGACCTTCCAGCTGCTCTACTTCGTCGCTGCCACTCGTACCGGCGTCGCCCTCGGCACAGTGGTGACGATCGGCAGCGGACCGGTGTTCTCTCTGGCGCGATCCACGCGCTGTCGACACGTCATCGACCGGCGACCGCGTGGGTGCTCGGCACGACACTCGGCATCACCGGGGTCGGCCTGCTCGCCCTGACCGGCGACCGCACCACCGTCGACGCCATCGGCATCGCCGCCGCGGTCGGCGCCGGACTCGGATGGGCGTCGTTCACCACGACGAGCAAAGCCCAGATCCGGCGCGGCCTCGACTCAGCGCTGAGCCTGGGTGCCACTTTCACCACCGCAGCCGTGCTCACCGCGCCACTGCTGTTCGTCGAGCCGATGCGCTGGATCAGCGAGGGTCGCGGGCTGGTCATCGCCGCCTACCTCGGCATCGCCACGCTCGCGGTCGCCTACCTGCTGTATGGCCGAGCACTCAGCCGGCTGCCGGCGCCCACTGTGATCACGCTCACCATGGCCGAGCCGGTGACGGCCGCGCTGCTGGCTGCCCTGGTGCTCCACGAGCGCGTCTCGTCGGCGGGTTGGCTCGGCATCGGACTAGTCGTGGCCGGCCTGACCGTGACTGCCTCGGCGTCACCCGCGAGGGTCGTTGTACCTCGCACAGTGACCAGCTAGGCTCGCATCCAAGCGGAGATCTCCTTGCCCGTTTTGCCGTACCCGGCGCACGAGCGAGGCAAGTTGGAGGTCGTGCCGTGACGTTCGAAACCATCAAGAAGTTCGGGGCCACGGTCGTGGTGCTGTTCCTCGTGATCTCGTTCTGGAGCAACCCCTCGGGAAGTGCTACGGCGTTCGCCGATTTCGTCGGCGACGTCGGTGGCTTCTTCTCATCCGTGATCGACAAGTCCGCCGAGTTCGTCCAGAGCTTGGCGAGCTGACCCGCTGTCGGCGACGGCGGTCCACTGCGCCTCGAGCATCCAGACCGTTGCCGCCCAGAGCACCGTCGCGCCGGCGACGTGGGCGGCCACCAGAGCCTCGGGCACTCCCGTGAAGTACTGCAGGTAGCCAACCACTCCTTGGGCAACGGCAATGCACACCCACAGCGTGATCGGACCGTCGAGCACCGCCCGATCCGACGCGAGACGGCGGAGCCGCACAACGAGGCCGACTACGACGGCGATGGCGATCCACACTGCGACGCTGTGCATCCGAGCCGCCGCGCTGATCGAGAGGGCGAACCGGCGGGCCTCCTCGTCGCCGGCATGGGGGCCGGCACCGGTGACGACGGTACCGAGCACGACCGCGACGAGAGTGGCGGCCGTGCTCCACCACAGGTGTCGCCGCACAACGCGTCCGAGGCGATGGCGGACAGGCGCGTCGGCCAGCCCGGCCCGGTGCACCAGCACCACCGCGTTGGCGACCAGCACCATCGACAGCAGGAAGTGGCCCTGCACCGCTGCAGGGTGCAGATCGACGAGCACGGTGACGCCACCGAGCACGATCTGCCCGACGACCCCGGCAACGAGACCTAGCGAAAGCCAGGTGAGGTCGCGGCGCCGCGGATCACGCCACAACGACCCCAGCACGGCGAGGATCACGGCCAACGCAACCAACCCGGTGAACAGCCGATTGGCCTGCTCGATGGCCGCATGCCGGGTGGAGACGTCGATCAGTTGCTGATCGTTGCACCGCGGCCAGTCGTCGCAGCCGAGGCCGGAGCCGGTGAGCCGTACGGCCGCGCCGGTCACCACGATCACGCTCAGCATCAGCAGCGCAGCAACGCACACCGCGCGGAACTTGCGTGGGGACAACCGCGCGCGCTTCATCGGCAGCCAGCGTACGGTGATCGCGACCGCGGCTCCCACTCCGTTCGTCCTCGGTCGGGGTGGCTACCGTCACGTGGGTGCTGACGAGCTTCGACGACTACCCGATCCATCAGGCGAGCGTGCCCATCGCCCATTCGGCGACCGGCGACATCAACCAGTACGACCGCTACTTCTTCAACGGGTACTCAGCCGATGGTTCGATCTACTTCGGCCTGGCGATGGGCCTCTACCCGAATCGCCATGTGTCCGATGCAGCGTTCAGCGTGGTCCGCGACGGTGAGCAGCTCTCCGTGTTCGCGTCGGGCCGCGCCCCACTCGACCGACGCGACGCCACCACGGTGGGTCCGATCACGGTCGAGATCGTCGAGCCACTGCAGACCCTGCGCCTGATCATCGATGCCCCGCAGCAGAACCTGCGCGCCGACCTTCGGTTCGATCGTCGCTCACCCGCACTCGAGGAGCCGCACTTCTTCCAACGCATCGGCATGCGCACGTTCTTCGACTACACCCGGCTCACCCAGTTCGGCGCGTGGAGTGGCTGGATCGAGGCGGACGGACGGCGCATCGACGTCGACCCGGCCGAGGTGCTCGGATCGCGTGACCGGTCGTGGGGCATCCGCCCAGTTGGTGAACCGAGCCCGGGTCTCGCTCCCGCCGGCGGCCCGACGCAGTTCTTCTGGCTGTGGGCGCCGGTGAACTTCCCGTCGCTGAGCACGCACTTCGATGTGAACGAGTACGGCGACGGGCGTCGCTGGCACGAGGTCGGCGCCATCGCGCCCGTCGGCGATGCACCACCGCGGCTCGTCCGCACCGTCGAGCACCGCCTGGCATGGCGTCGTGGCACGCGGTGGGTCGAATGGTTCGAGTACGACCTCGTCGACTGGGATGGATCGGTGAGCACCGTCCGGCTCGAGCCGATGTACGAGTTCCAGATGAGCGGGCTCGGCTACGGCCACCCCGCGTTCGGTCACGGCACGTGGAAGGGTGAGGCGGTGGTGGCCGGCGAACGAGTCGCGCTGCCGGTGAGCACGCCGTGCGCACGCGAGCACGTACACGTGCAAGCACTGTGCCGGGCGACGTACCACGGGGCTGACGGTCGCCACGAGAACGGCATCGGCATCCTCGAACAGCTCGCCATCGGTGAACATCCGACCGGCCTCACCGGCGTTCTCGACGGCTACGCGGGCTGAACCGCGGTCGGCCGCACCCGGCGATATCGTCGGGCGCGGTGAAGAAGCCCACGGTCGCCGAACGTCGCACCGAGATCCTCGAGGTCACCTGCGAAGTGGTGATCGATCGAGGGTTCGCAGGTACGCGCATCAGCGATGTCGCCAAGCGGCTCGAGGTGTCGAGCAGCCTGATCCACTACCACTTCGACTCGAAGGAGCAACTGCTCGCGGAGGCGTTCGCGCACTACGCCCGCAAGGACCTCGCCGAGATGGAGGGTGAGATCAAGGCGGCGCCGACGGCGCTCGCTCAGCTCGACAGCGCGATCCAGAACTATGTGCCAGAGGGCAGCGACGACATGGAGTGGATGCTCTGGATCGACGGCTGGGGTGAAGCGCTGCGGAACCCGATGATGAAGCGGATCAGCCGCATCGCCGGCCGCATCGGCGATGAGGCTGACGGCCCTCGTCGACGGCCTCGCCGTGCAGTTCGCGGCGCACGACGGGATGATGAACCGCGATCAGTTGATCGACCACGTGCGCACCGTCGCCGCTGCCGAGGTCGGGCTCACCTTGGCCCATTTCGATGGCGTCGGTTCGGGGGCCACGGTGGCCGACGTGGTCGCGACCGCGGCCGGTGCTCCCGGAGCATCAACCGAAGCCGCACTGCGCCAGCTCGTCGCTCGGCACAGCGATGCCGTCGTCCAGGCCGACCCCGAAGCGTGGCTGTCCACATGGACCGACGACGCCACATGGGAGCTGCAACCCGGCAAGGTGCTCTCCGGCCGCATCGCGATCGGCGAGGCGTGGGTGGCTGCGATGAAGCCCTTCGCCTGGGTGGTGCAGAGTCCGGCGGTCGCTGTGTTCGAGGCCGATGACAGCAGCGGCAACGGTTCCGGACGGGTCACGGTGAGCGAAGTGTTCAGGCGCAAACGAGGCGGTCAAGGCACCATGCTGGGCACCTACCACGACGAGTACCGGCGCGTCGACGGTCGCTGGTTGTTCTCCTCGCGCAGACTGCACGTGATCGACCGCTCCTGAGCGAGCCGGCATCACATCCGGTTCCGGCTCGCCGAGCTACGGCCTCACCTCGTAGAAGGCATTCACCGCGTGGTCGACCGGGAGCTTGCGGAACCGGGTGAAGCCGGCCGATGCCGCCATCGACCTGGCGGTGTTCTCCGACAGACCGAGCGTGCCGAGGCCGGCACCCCCCGGCTCGCTGAGCGCGGACGACATGCAGCTGAGCACGCTGATGCCGTACATCAGCGACGCCATCGGGTTCTTCTTCACGTTCTGCTCGAACGTGTCGAGCGCCTTGATGTCGACAAGCAGCCAGGTGCCGTCGTCGGCAAGTGCGCGTCGGATCGCGCCCATCATCTCCTGAGGGTGGGTCATGTCGTGGATGCAGTCGAAGGTGGTGACCACGTCGACCGAACCGTCGTCGGGCAGGCTGCTGTCGCGCGGGTCGTGGAACGCCGCATTGGCCAAGGCTCCATCGGCGAGCTTCGCCCGGGCGCGTGCCAGCGCGTGCTGGGAGATGTCGTAGCCGACGAAGGTGCTCTTCGGGAACGCCGCGGCCATCAGCAGCACCGCGCTGCCCGCGCCGCAGCCGATGTCGGCCAGCCGCGCGCCCGCCCGGAGCCGCTCGACCACGCCATCGAGCGCAGGAAGCACGACCGGGAGCAGGAACGCGCGGTTCCAGGGTTCGAAGCTGCGTTCGATGCCCACGGCCCCCTCGGGACCATGGCTGTCGTAGTCGTGCCCGACCCCGCTACGGAAGCTCGCCGGCATGTCCTCCAAGGCGCGCATCGTCTGCGGCAGGCGATGGAACATTCCCATCCCGTAGGCAGGGTGCTCGGGCGTGGCCAGCACGGCCGCTGCTTCCGGGGTGAGCGCGAAAGTCACCAGGCCGTCGGGCGCGGTGGTTGCCTCGACCAAACCGGCGGCCGCCTGGTTGTACGCCCATTCGCGCACCCAACGCTCGGCCAAGCCTGTGCGATCGGCGAGCTCGACCGAGCCGAGCCCGGCCGTGGCGCCGCGCAATGCGCTGTAGAGGCCGAGCTGATCGCCGAGGTGGATCATGCCCGCGGTGACTGCCCCTTCCAGCTTGCCGAAGAGGTGGAACGAGAACAGCTTGAGCTTGTCCGGGTCGATCGCGGTCGGCTCAGGCAAGGCGTGGGCGTTCATGCCGCGACCCTACGTCGGGCCGCCGAGCGGCGTCGGGCCCGACCGCTCACACGGTTCGGTCGGGGCGGTCGAGGAACTCGTTGTCGGACAGCCGGGTGAGGCTGAAGGTGTGCCCGTCGCCCATCTCCATCGTCTGCAGGCGGCTCACCGAGGCATGCCCGATGACGAAGCGGTCCCATTCCCACGGTGTTGCCGACAGGCCGAGCAGATGACAGATGACGACTGAGTTGGTGCCGGCGTGGGCGACGAGCGCGATCCGCCGCTGCGGATCATCTATGTCCCACATCGCCAGGTCGCCTGGCAGGCGGCGGATGCCCCGCTCCTGGAGGAACAGCGAGCATCCCACGTGGATCCGCTCTACGAACTCGTCGACCGGCTCACCACCGTCGAGACCCTGCCATCGCTCGTGCGAGCGCCGTGCCCGGTCCTGACGGTAGGCCTCCTCCGACTTCTCCTGCGGTGTTCCATGCCAGATCGGATTGCGGATCTCCTCCAGCCACGGGTCGATCTGCTCGGCACGACCGAGCGCGTCGAACAACGGCGCGGCGGTCTCGCGGGCGCGGCGCAGCGGAGAGCAGTACACCTCGTCGAACGGCTCGTTGCCCAGGGCATCGGCCATGCGCTGGGCTTGATCGCGGCCTCGGGTGGTGAGTGGAGGGTTGTCGACGTTGAGGCCGTCGCGGATCCATTCGGGTTCGCCGTGGCGGATGAGGACGATCTCCATCATCGAGCCAGACTAGGAGCATGACATCGCAGTTGGACAACGCCGGCGGTTGGCACCCCGACCCCAGCGGCCGTTACGAGTTCAGGTGGTTCAACGGCACGACCTGGACCCAGGACGTGTCGATCGACGGAGTGCGCTACGTCGACGACGGCAGGACCGTCGTCGCCCGTCCCCCGTCGAAGACGTTGGCGGTCGTCGGTTTCCTACTGGGTCTCGCTTCGCTGATGGTCGCGTGGATGCCGTTCCTGTTCGTGCTCGGCGCATTCGGTGCGATTGCCGCGATCGCGATCGGCATCGTTGCGTTGCGACGCGCCGGCGACGGACGCGTGGCCGGACGCGGGTTCGCGATCGCCGGCTTGGCGTTGGGCGGCGCCGCCGTGCCGCTGTGCAGCGTCGGGGTGCTGCTCACCCTGGCGACCATCGACGAGTTCGTGGCTTACACCGATCCTGGTCCGGTCGCTGCCGAGCTCGTGCGCTGTGAGTCGACCGGTTCGAGGGTGGTAATCGAGGGCACGATCACGAACCTCGACGACTCCGCTCACGACTACGACGTAGCGGTCGAGG
>VFMC01000262.1:6662-9400 GCA_006515795.1 Acidimicrobiaceae bacterium
CGGCAAGGTGCTGCGGGTTCTCCATCGATCGGTGGAGGGCGTGGTGGCCGGCGAGACGCAGACATGGTCGACGAGCACGATCGTAAACAAGACCTCGACCGATGGGCAGGTGTCGTGCGAGATCTTCGCCGTCAACGGGCCGTTCCCGTTCGGCCTCGTCCCCGGCTGAGCGCACCATCGCGCCGGGCCGCGCGTCGATCAGGGCGAGGTGGTGCTGGCCGCCACCCATGCCTCGTACATGCGCGCGTACGGGCCGGGGATCCGGACCAGTGCGTCGTGATGACCGTCTTGCACCAGTCGCCCATGGTCGAGAACCAGAACCCGGTCGGCGCGCGCCGCAGTGGACAGCCGATGCGCGATCGAGATGGTCGTGCGGCCGGATGCGAGCTTGTCGAGCGCCCGGGTGAGCCGCACCTCGGTGAGCGCGTCGACCGACGATGTGGCCTCGTCGAGCACGAGCACATCTGGGTCGACCAACGAGGCGCGCACCAGAGCGACGAGTTGACGCTCCCCCGCGGACAACGCCGCCCCACGTTGCCCGACCTCCGTGTCGAGGCCTTCGGGCAGACCCTCGAGCCAATCGCCCAACTCGAGGTCTAGCACTGCCTGTTCGATCTGCGCCACCGACAGCATCGGCCGGGCAAAGCTGAGGTTCGACGCGATGGAGCCGTCGAAGAGGAACGGTTCCTGGGGCACCACGACCAGCCGCTCGCGCAACTGCGGGTTGGCCACCTGGGTGAGCGGCACCCCGCCGATCCTGACAACCCCGGAAGTGGGATCGGCGAGCCGGGCGATCAGCCGCCCGAGCGTGGTCTTGCCCGAACCGGTCTCCCCCACGAGGGCAACCTGCTGGCCGGCCGGGATGCGGGCTGTGACGTCGGTCAGCACCGGCGGCTCGTCGTCGTCGGACCGCGATCGATAGGCGAACGTGACCTGCTCGATGTCGATGCCGAGCCGGCCAGGAGGCAGCGGGTGCGGATGCTTCGGCTCGGGCGGCCCGGCGGGTATCTCGAGGATGCCGAGCACGCGACGCAGCCCGGCGACGGCTGTCTGGGTCTGGTCGATCACCTCGGTGAACTCGGCGATCGGTTCGAGGAACCGGTAGGTGAGGAACATGAACCCGACGAGGGCGCCGGCGGTGAGGCCACTGCTCGGGCCGCGGATCAGGCCGACCGTGACCACCGACGACACGGTGAGAACGCTGAAGACCTCACCGGAAGGAAACAGGAAGGCACTTATCGTGCCGGCCCTGATGAACGAGTTGGACCGCCGGTGGCTCGCCGCCTTGGTCACCGCCGCGAACCGATCGCCGGCTCCGTACAGCCGCAGCGTCTCGGCACCCGACACGATCTCGCTGATGGTCGTGAGCACCTCGGCGTTCTCGACGCGAGCGCTGTCGTAAGCCTTCACGAGGTGGCTCTGCACGCGGTGCAGCACGAAGCCGAGCGGCGCGGAGACTGCGAAGGCCACGAGTGCGAGGATCCAGTCGTAGGCGATCATCACGCTCGCCACCATCAGCATCAGCGTGCCGTCGAGCAACCAGGCCAGCGCACCCCACGAGAAGAACTGCGACATCGTCTCGACGTCGCTCGTGACCCGGGCTACGAGCGCGCCCTTCTGTCGGCGATGCTCAGGCGGTGGATGTGGTCGAACAGGCGAACACGGAGGCCGTAGAGCGCTTCCTCGCTGCGATAGCCGAGCCGGGCCACAGCCATGCGCTGGCACGCGGTGGCGAGCAGCACGACCGCCAGACCGATCGCTCCGAGCATGGTGACGGTGCCCACGTCGACGGTGATCCCATCGATCGACGTGCCGTCGAATCCGCGATCGATCGCCTGCTGCACCAGGATCGGCATCGCGACGCGGCCGAGTGCGCCGACCATCGCCAGCGCGAGCGTGAGCCAGAACCCACTCTTCAGCGCCGGGGCTTCCTGCACCCCACGGCCGATCGTCTCGACCGCGCTCCATCGGCTCAGCGGTTCGGTCATCTCGTCTCGCGGTCGTGGTCGAAGGCCTGCATCAGTTCGCGGTAAGCGTCGTTCGACGCCATCAGCGCGTCGTGCGTGCCGTGCGCCGCCACTTCGCCATCGACGAGGTAGAGCACCTCGTCGGCCAATGCGATCGTGGAGGGCCGCGATGCCACGGCTACGACCGTGGTATCGGTGAGCAACGACCGGAGGTTGCCCAGCACCCTCGCCTCGGTGCCGGGGTCGAGCGACGAGGTGGTGTCGTCGAGAAGCAACAGCGACGGGCGGCGCACCAGCGCGCGCGCCAGGGCGATGCGTTGCCGTTGGCCGCCGGACAGCCCGACGCCTCGCTCACCGACGACGGTGTCGATGCCATCGGGCAACTCGTCGACGAAGCCGGCCTCGGAGGCGGCAAGGGCGAGGCTCACCGCATCGTCGTCGAGCGGCAGACCGAGCACGACGTTTTCGCGCACGCTTCCAGCAAACAGGAACGGTTCTTGGAACACGATGGCAGGCGGTTCGCGTGGCACCGTGATCGAACCCGACGACACCTCGATCAGGCCGGCGATGGCATGGACGAGGGTGGTCTTCCCCGACCCGGTCGCACCGACAACGGCGACCGTTCGCCCGGGCTCGATCGACGCCGTGACGCTGCGCAACACATCACGATCGCCGTCGTGCGATACGTGCACGGCGCGCAGCTCGACGCCCTTCGAGTCGTGACGTAGGAGCGACGTGGCGGGATCGACCTCGACGGGCTCGTCGAGGAGC
>VFMC01000262.1:9430-12279 GCA_006515795.1 Acidimicrobiaceae bacterium
GGAGCTGGCGGATCCTCGCCCAGCCGGCCTGCGAGTGCGGCAGCTCGCTGAGCGCGTAACCGATCAGCCGCAACGGGAACACGAGCAGTGTGAAGAGGTAGATGAAGCTGGTGAGCTCACCGACCGACAGCGCCCCGGAACGCACTCGGTACGTGCCTGCCACGAGCAGCCCGATGTTGGCCACGTTGGGCACCCCATCGAGCAACGCTTCGAACGAACTGCGCAGCCGAACGGTCTCGATCCGCGCCTGACGCAGGCGCGCCGCGACGACCGCCAAACGTTCCGTCTCACGACCCTCGGCACCGAACGCCTTCACCACGTTGACGCCCTCGAAGCTCTCGAGGACCGCCGAGCTGAGCATGCCGATCTCATGCTGTGCAAGGCTGAAGTACGCTTCTACTCGGCGTTGGTACACGAGGTTGAGTCCGATCAGCACGGGGAAGATGCACACCGCCGCGGCACCGAGGGGCAGGTCGGTGACGACGAGCCAGATCGACGACAGCACCAGCATCACGACCACGCTGCTGGCATAGGGCAGCGGTCCCAGCACGGCGGTCGCCGCCTCTGTGTCCACGCCGGCGCGGGTGATCAAATCGCCGGTGCTCTGCCGGCGGTGCCATGGCGCAGGCTGGGCAACGACCCGGTCGACGACCTCGGCCGTCAACGATTCGGTGATCCGCCAGGTGGTCCTGCCCGCCCAAGTTCGTCGAACCACTACGCCGACGGCGCGGACCAATCCGACCAGCACGAGGGTTCCGAGGGCGAGGACCACCGTGCGAGCGCGGACCGAACCCTGCTCGAAGCGGGGACGGACGACGTCGTCGATGATCCGGCCGACGACCTCTGCCGACAGCACCGTGCACGTGGCGAACACCGCCGCGCCGGCGACGGCGGTGGCGAACAACCGCTTGTGGTGCCGCAGCAGCGCGCGCAGCAAGTTCCAGGCCGGACGCCAGATGCCCTTGCCGCGAGCCCTCGTGACCGGCGGCTGGAGCGGATGCTGAGCTGCGTCGGACACAACGTTCTGTCTAGCACCGGGCCCCTCGCCGCGGCCCGCCGATTACGGAGACCGGGTGCGGCACACCCTGTCTCGCCCCATAGCGTGTCGGGGTGAACGAGCTCGACCTCGGAATGCTGATCCTCCGCGTGGTCTTCGGGTTGTTCCTGGCGTACCACGGCTACAACAAGTTGCGTGGGCCTGGTGGCATCGCCGGCACGGCCGGGTGGTTCGCCGGCATGGGCATGAAGTGGCCGGCGATCCAGGCGCGGCTGGCCGCGTTCACGGAGATCGGGGCTGGTTCGTCGCTGGCCGCCGGATTGCTCACCCCCTTCGCCGCCGGCGGTGTGATCGGTGTGATGAGCGTCGCCATCGTCGTTGCCCACTGGAAGGTGGGGTTCTTCATCTTCAAACCCGATCAGGGTTGGGAGTACTGCGCATCGATCGCGGTGGTGGCCTTCGTCATCGGCATGATCGGCCCTGGCGCGCACTCAGTAGACCATTTGCTCGGGGTCGCGTTCGAGGGGTGGCCAGGAGCGACCATCGCGACGCTCGTCGGGGTCGGTGGCGCCGCGAGCCAACTTGCCATCTCCTACCGTCCAGCAAAGGAGTCGCGGTGAACGACGTCGTCTCGCAGACACATGAGCACCAGGATCACGAGGAGCGACGACCGCGGCGGCTCTCGTTCGTAAAGGTCCTCCTCGGCCTGATCATTCTGGCGTTGGTCGCGATGTGGGTGTATGCCTTCGGCTTCGCACCCAGGAAGGCCGCCTACCGCATCGACGACGGCGCATGGCGCGCCCGGGCCCAGGAGATCTGTGCCAGGTACGAGGCCCAGCGCCTCGAGCTCGTCGACACGAGCGCCGGCTACATCGCCGATCCCACTGACGCTCAGATGATCGAACGCGCCGACATCGTCGAGGCAGCCACCGACATCTTGCAGGCCAGCCTGGCCGAAGTCAGCGCTGTGCTGCCTGCCAGCGAACGCGATCAGTCGCTCCTCGCTCAGTATCGCAGTTACTACGACACGCTCATCGCCGACCGGCGCCTCTACGTCGAGCAGCTGCGCTCGCTCGACCTGCAGCCGTACACCGAGTCGGCGGTCGACGGTGGGCCGGTCACCAACGTCATCACCGACTTCACCATCATCAACGAGATGCGGGCGTGTGCGCCACCAGGCGAGCTCGGCGGCGACACCTGACGTTCGCGGGGCCGCGACCCCACATCACTTCTCACGGATCCATCCCAGTTCAGGGTCGTAGCGCTTGATGACCCGAGCGGGGTTTCCGGCCGCTACGCAGAAGTCGGGAAGCGCACCAGTGACCACCGAGTTCGCCCCGACCGTCACGTGACGCCCGATGCGCGCTCCGGGCAACACGACCGTGCCGTGACCGATCCACGAGCCGTCACCGATCGACACCGGGCGCTCCGGCATGGTCTGCCGCGAGATCGGCCGATCGACATCGTCGTAGCCATGGTTCTGGTCGGTGATGTACACGTGATGGCCGGTCCACACGTCGTCGCCGATCGCGACCGAGAGGTGGCCGACGATGCCGCTGCCCTTGCCGATCAGGCATCGATCGCCGATCCGCACGACCGGGTCGACGAGACAGACCTGGCCTGGCATCATGCCCGCCGACAAGGTGACCTGCGGACCGATCATCGTGTCGCAGCCGATGTGGATGTAGCGCTCGTTGAAGATCGTGTTGGCAGGAAAGCAGATGACGCTCCCCCGCCCGAACCGGCCGAATCGCTTGCCGGCTGTGCTCTCCGGACCGATCGCGCCCCATCTCGACAAGGTCGCCCACGCCCCGCGTACCACCTCGCCGAGCAGATCGTGGCGGCGGGTCAT
>VFMC01000263.1 GCA_006515795.1 Acidimicrobiaceae bacterium
CAGCACCAGCGCATACTGTCCGATCCCGAAATCGATGTCCACCGAGCAGAGCGGCAGTTATGCGTGGTAAGTCTCAGCCGCGAGCGACCTGCGCCTCATCGCTGCGAGCGCCACGCCTGACAACAACGTGAGCAACGCCGCGACGATTACCTGCAGGGCGGAGTCAACCACCATCGCGACTCCGAGCCAGTAGATCGTCGCTACGGGAACGATGCTCAGCGCCCCGACGAGGATGTCGTCCGACGGCGGCGGCCGAACGTAGTCTTTAACCAGTGCAGTCGCCCCGATGACGGCAAGAATCGCCCCGACTCCTGCGAACAGGAACGTGTAGCAAAGGACCGCGGCTAGGCCAAGGAAAATGCCCCCGACCAACGCGGCATGGTGACTGACCAACACGCGAACGCCACTATGCGGACGGCGGGACTGCCACAGCGATGCGGCTACTGCGGCGAGACCGACCGAGGCGAGAACCTCCCCTACGATCACGAACGGGTGTCGAGCGCCGAAGACTCCAAGCAGGTCCACCCCGAGCAATGCGCACAGGAGCAGCCACATACGCACGCGCACAGATTGCCCGGTATGGCGCGCCGGCGCAAGGGCATCGTTGCGCACATATCGGCGAGCCCGGGCTAGGAGATCGGACGCTTCATCCATAGTTCCATCCCTAGAACTCGTTGGTACCGGTCGGGCCGACGTGGGACTGGCTGGACTCCCGGCCCAGCTCAAGGTACGAGGCGGGACGTGTTGGCACTCGCTGGACGATCGGTCCAGACCACCCAGATCTACGAGGGCACCAACCAGATCCAGCGCATGGTGATCGCAGCGCTCGATGTGGTTCGGTATGGCGTGCGAGGTGACCAGCCCCTCGATGAAGATTCCCGGCTCGCGAGCTGGCTCGTGTCTCACCCGTTGACTTCGATGTGTGCGGTGGAACACGACGTTCCCCTCACGTGGACCGGGCGATCGTGATCACGGGCGACGCTGAAGATCCGGTGTTGGTGCGCGTGGCTTCGCTGACCGAGCGGCCATCAGGCACCGAGGTGCATCTCGAAATCCTCCCCGGGTGACCCTCGTGAGCACGCCGAGGCCAAGCGATGAGAAGCCTGCTCACGGTCGACTTCTGCCCTGTCACCGTGAGGTTGGCTTCCGAACGAAGCGAGCATCCGGCCACGCTGCCACCCGAGGCTGCGGTCAGGATCGTGAAGACCGCCGGGCGAGACGGGGTTTGAGCGCGTACCAGGCGGCCGCCGTCACGAGCCAGGTGGCGTTGATCGTCACCGCCGGCCACCTGCTGCGCAGCACCCACCCGACGACGATCGCGGTCACTGCAAACTGGTGGACGACGAACCAGCGAACGCGCCGTTCGCGTACCACGGGAACCCATCGGGCGATCACAGCGATCGCGGCCGGGTAACCGAACACGAACAGACCGACGCTCAGGGCTCCCACCTCACCCATCCTTGCCGGTCGCATCGCCCGCCACGAGTTGCAGCCGGGTTCAACAACCGGCCCGCTGGCGGCGCGGGGCTCGCCCCGGTACCAGCACCGACGAGCCGGAGTGCATCCTCGGCAGTTGCACCGCAGTGAGGACCGCTGCACCAATGCTCGCCGCGGCGATCACCATCACGATGCCCACCCCGCCGGCATCGTCATCGACCAGTACCGCCAGCGCGACGCTGGCGACGATGCTGCCGACGTACCGGCTGGTCGACAGCAAGCCTGCGGCGACACCGATGCGACCTTCCGGGGCGGCTTCGAGGGCCACGGCAGCGATGCTCGGCGACGCCAGACCAGTACCGACTCCGAACACCGCGAGGGTGAACAACAACCACAGCGTCGATATCTCGTCGCCGAAGAGCGAACTGACGACGACGGGAGCGGCGGCCAGCGCGATGCCGATCACCACAGGCACGCGGCGACCGCGGCGATCACCGAGCCGCCCGCCGAGAGGTCCCATGACGATCAGGCCCAGGGTCAGCAAGGACAGCGCGAGGCCGATCGAACCCGAGCCCCAGTGCCGGGCGTGGAGGATGATCGGCGTGATGAGCAGCAGCGCGTACTGAGTCAGCACCGAAAGCGATTGTGTCGCGAGTGCGAGTACGTACGTGCGATTGAGGATTCGCTCGCGCCCGGCAGTCGAGTCGTCACCTCGTGGTCGGGCTGCTGCAGCACCGTGCACGGCACGGGCTCTTATCAACACGACGAGGACGATCGCGATCACCGGGAGGTTCACGGCGAAGATCGCTTGCCACCCGAACAGGCCGACGAGGACGCCTCCGAGCACGGGCCCCAAGCCGGCGCCGATCCCGATCACCGAGCCGAGCGTGCCGAACGCCCTGCCGCGTTCGCTCGGTTCGGTCATCGTCCGCAGCATCGACTGGACGCTCGGCGCCAGCGCCGCAGCGAAGACAGCCTGGCCGCCACGGAGCAGCACGAGCGCGGGGAAGGTGCCTGCGAGCATCGCCGCTGCGGAGAAGACCCCGAATCCGACCAGGGCGATGACCGACAGTCGCCGCGCTCCCACCGCATCGCAGAGCACGCCGGCAACAGGTTGGACGAGCAACATCGCCGCCAGGTAGACGGTCACGAGCACTGCTGCCTGCCCGGTTCGAATGTCGAAGGCCTCGGCGATCCGCGGCAGGGCCACGGCGATCATCGTCGAGTTCAGCGGTACCAGCGCCGACGCTACCGACACCCCTGTGACGGTGAGCGTGGAGGCTCCCCGCCGAGCGTTGCTCATCCGATGATCGTAACGACACCCGTGTCGCCGTCGACGCGCACCAGCGCACCCGAGCGGATCCGCCTCGTCGCATCGACGGTGCCGACGACAGATGGGAATCCCATTTCTCTGGACACGATCGCGGCGTGAGAGGCGAAGCTGCCGTGGTCGGTGACGATTGCGCCGACGAGGTGCAGCATCGAGTTGAAGGCCTCGCCGGTGGTCGGAGCGACAAGCACCTCACCCTGCTCCAGCGCGAGCAGATCGTCGATCGACCGCACCAGACGGGCGCGCCCCTCGTACTCGCCACCGTTGCCGGCGATGCCGAGGATCTCGTTGCCTTCGCCACCGGCCTGCTCGCGCTGGCCCAGGACTCCATCGATGAGGAAACCGATCGCTGACATCACCCGTGCCAGCGACGGCGGCAGCATCTCGACCGATGGCGGCGCCGGCGCCGGTGGGCCGAGGTGGCGAGGTGGTCCGGCCGCTGTTCGCGCAACACGGGTCTCGGCTCGATCGCGCAACGTGTCGGCGAGCTTGGTCGATCCGCCGGCCAGCGCGTCGATCTCGGCGAGCGTCGCGTCGAGCAGGTCCTCCGTGCGGATGACCTGGCCGGACGCGGCGAACCGCTGCCCGAGCTCGAGCAGGGCAAGGCGGAGCACTCCGATGGCGGAGATCTCGCTGTAGATGCCACGCTCGTCGCGGAGGCGATACACGTGGCGCGCTTCGCCGAGCAGCTCGTCGAACTCGGCTCGGTTCTCGGCGGGTACCTCATCGCGCAGCTCGGCCGCGAACGCATCGCCGCGAGCTCGATTCGCGGTGGGGTCGACGCGCATCGCCGCCTGCAGCCT
>VFMC01000264.1 GCA_006515795.1 Acidimicrobiaceae bacterium
AACCGCACCCACGGCCCGGGCCGCTACACCCATCGCATCGTTCGCCAAGGGCTCTCGCTCGCCCCACAGGGCGATGCCATCTTCCCGGGTTTGACCGTTCGCCAGAACCTCGACGCCGGCGCCTACACCTCGTCGACGTGGCGGCGACGACGGATCCTCCGCGCCCAGGTGCTGGAGATCTTCCCTCCACTCGGCAAGCTGCTCGACACACCGGTGGGCAAGCTGTCAGGCGGCGAGCGGCGGATGGTTTCGATCGGCCGAGCGCTCATGGCCAACGTCTCGCTGTACCTGGTCGACGAGCCTTCGCTAGGACTGGCGCCGAAGATCAGCCGGTCGGTGGTCGATGCGCTCATGCACATCGATCTGGCCAGCGGCGCGATGATCATCGCCGAACAGGACCTCGGCCTCCTCACCGGCAAGGTCGACCGGGTGCTCGGAATGTACGCGGGCGAACTGAAAGGCGCCACGAGCGATGGTCTCCTGACCCTGCCCAGCGGCCAGAGCAGGCCGCGATGAGCTGGTTCATCGTGTTCTCGGCGTTCTCCTTGGCGGCGACCTACGGCCTTCTCGCCATCGGCATCTCGCTGACGTGGGCGAGCCTCGGCATGCTCAACCTGGCACAGGGGTTCACGTTCGCGGTATCCGGCTACGGAGCATGGACGATGAGCGGTGTCACCACCCATCCGGTCGCGGTGATGGGCGCTGGGCTGGCCGCTGGGGCGACGTGCGGCGTGGTGGTGTCGCTGCTCGCCTTCGTGCCATTGCACGACCGCCCCAACTTCCAGGTGCGAAGCCTCGTCGTCACCCTCGCCATCAGCCTCATCGGGACGCAGCTGCTGCAACAGCACTACGGACCCCAGGTGAAGCCGCTGCCCAAGTTGTTCGGCGACGGCAAGCTCGAGCTGAGCGGCGCTGTCCTCACCTCCGACAAGACCGGTGCGATCGTGGTCGCCACCGTCGTGCTGGCAACTCTGGTCATCTGGATGCGGATCAGCCGACGAGGTGTCCAGCTTCGAGCGATGATGCAGGATCCTCAGGGTGCTGCCCTCGTCGGCGTCAGCATCCGCACGACTGCCGTGATGGTCATGGCCGGCACCGGTGCACTGGCCGGCCTCGCCAGCGTGCTGCTGGCACAGACCTACTTCGTGAGCCCGCAGTCGGGCGCCCAGCCGCTGACCAAGGGGCTGGTGATCGCTCTCCTCGGGGGCCTCGGCAGCATCTCGGGCGCCGTCATCGCGGCGATCATGGTCGGCTTCACCGAGGCCCTGACCGCTGATCACCTCGGGGGCCAGTACGTGCTGATCACCCAGTTCGCGCTGGTCATCGTCGTGTTGCTGTTCCGTCCCCGTGGAATCGGCGGCCTGTTCGACGAGATCAGCGAGTGATGCGATGAGCTCGCCGACCACTTCGACCTTGACGATCACGCAACCCACCGAGCAACGACTCGTCGGACGCCGGCGGCTGATCCCGCGTTGGCGGGTGCGCCCCGACGGTGTTGTCCATCGCCGACGATGGCCGCTCACGAAGAAGCGGATCATCCACCTCGACGGCCGGTTCAACCCGAAGTCGCTGCGACGCGAGATGGTGGTGTCCGACAAGCGCCCGATGTGGTGGGTCATCGCGCTCGGTGTGATCGCGATCGGCCCCACGACGCTCGGCAACGGTCGGCTCCTGGCCGTCGGCACGACGTTTCTCATCTACTCGGCGATCAACCTGATGTGGATCCTGGTGGTCGGTACCGCCGGCATCTTGTCGCTGGCCAGCCTCGCCGTCGTCGGAGCAGCGGCCTACACCTCCGCCTGGCTGAGCATCTCGCACGGCTTCCCCTGGCCGCTGATGCTGGTCGTCGGTGGTGGTGTCGGTCTCGTGTTCGGGGCGATCATCGCGATTCCGGCGCGACGCATGGACGGCATGTACTACGCGTTGCTCACCCTCGGCCTCGTCGAGCTGTGCCGCGTCTACGTCATCCAGTCGAAGACGTTCGGATCGGCCACCGGGGGGCTCTACGGTGCCGACTCCTTCGTTCCGGCGGCAATGCGGTCGACGCTCGCCGGGTTCCGCGTCGGTTACGTCGCTGCGTTCGTCCTGTTGCTCGCCGCGCTCGCGGTGTACCGAGCGGTGAACGGCGAGCGACTCGGGATGGTGCTCCGCGTGGCCCGTGAGGAGGAGGCGGTGGCGGAATCGATGGGCATCGGCTACGAGTCGGCACGCCTCGCGGTGTTCTTGATCTCTTCGGCCGGGCTCGGCGTGATCGGCGGCTTCTACGCCGCCTACAACACGGGCGCCTCGCCGAACCTGTTCACCATCGATCGGCTGCTGTTGCTCTTCGCGATGATCGTCATCGGCGGTAGCGGCCGCGCCGAGGGAGCGGTGCTCGGCACACTCATCGTCACCCTCATCAACGACTGGTTCGTCGGATGGGGGCCGAAGCGCGTCGTGATCATCGGTGTGCTCATGCTGCTGGTCACGTTGTTCGCCCGCGCCGGGCTGTTCGGGATCCGTCAGCAGTTCATCGAGTTCCGCCAGAAGAAGTCGAGCGAACGACGGGCCGACCGCGTTCAGCGAAAGGGGATCGTGGTGGCAGAGGAAGCGATCGACATCCAGGACAAGCAGGACATCGCGTATCGCGCCTTCGACCGGGCCCAGCGCGATCACTTGAAGAACCTGATCACCCCACAGCTGGTCGAAGAGCACCGGGCCAAGCCGATGGGGCAGCACTCCGACGACCTCGAACGAGTGCTCAACTACTTCCGGCGGACGCCGATCGCGGACAAGTACGCCGTCTACACGGTGGTCCCGTTCGCGGCGTACCGCATCGTGTCGATGAGCGGCGTGCCGGGCGTGCCACCACGAATCGTCGACGACCGCGTCCACGCCTCCATCGACGAGGCGCTGCATGCGGTCTTCGTACGTCGCGTCGACGATCTGATGGGTTCATGAGGCAGCCGTCATGACCCGCATACGCCTCACCGGCTACGCCGATCGGCTGAGTGCAATGCCCGGCGAGACCGTGCACTTCATGCTGAGCGCCGAGGGCACCGCTGAAGCCGACGTCGACCTCGTCCGCATCATCCACGGCGATCAACACCCAGATGGTCCTGGCTTCATCGAGGAGCTGGTGCCCGGACCGTGGTCGCCGCGCATCGCCGTGCGCAAGCAGTTCATCCAGCTCGGAAACTTCGTGCTCGTCGACGATCCCGACAACCGCCTGATGCTCGACGACTCGTTCACGCTTCACGCGTTCGTGTTCCCCACCACGCTCGGCGGCAGACGCCAGGTGATCCTCGGCCGGTGGGATCAAGCCGCCGGCCAGGGCGCCGCCCTCGGCATCGACCGGCAGGGCAGGTTGGAGTTCTGGGTGGGTGATGGCGTGACGATGGATGCCGCTGCCGCCGACGTCGCCTTGCTGGCGCGTAGCTGGTACTTCGTGGCGGCTGCATACGACCGCCGCGACGGACGGGTCACGTTGGTCCAACGGCGGATCGTGACGCCGTACAACGGCACGCTCGGCCCCGTTGCGCCGTTCAAGGCAGACACGACGGTCGAGCAGACGTTGCGGGTCGATCGTAGCGGCGTGCTCGCCGGCGCAGCCTCGCGACATGAGCTCGACGTGATGGCCCACGGCGACGAGGCACCGGCGGATTCGGTGCTCGCCGCCTGGGACACCACCGCCGGCTACTCGCCCACCGGCGTCGGCGACACGATCATCGATCTCGGCCCACACGGGCTCCATGGCCGCGGCGTCAATCGGCCGGTGCGGGCGATGACCGGTTGGAACTGGGACGGTGGCATCCAGGACTTCCGGGTGCGACCCGATCAGCACGGTGGGATCGCCTTCCACGACGACGCGCTCACCGATTGTCACTGGGACCCGACGTGGACGATCGATCTGCCGACCGACCTGCGCAGCGGGGTGTACGCCGCCCGGTTGCGGGCGGGCGATCGGGAAGACCACGTGCCGTTCATCGTTCGGCCGCGAACGCCGACTGCCCGCATCGCCTTGCTCGTCCCGACGAACAGCTACTTGGCCTACGCCAACGAGTCGATCGCCTTCGATGTGCCGGTGGCGCAGGTGATCACCGGCCACACACCGATCCTGTCCGAGTCCGACGTCGACTTCTACCAGAACCCGGAGTACGGCAAGTCGACCTACGACCATCACACCGACGGCGAAGGCGTGTGCTACTCATCGGCCCGTCGCCCGATCCTCAACTTCCGCCCGCGGTTCCGGTCGGCTGCCATCGGGACCACCTGGCAGTTCGGCCGCGACCTCTCCATCATCGCCTGGCTCGAAGCCAAGGGTCATCAGTACGACTGCATCACCGACCAGGATCTGCACCGCGAGGGGCGGTCGCTCCTCGATCCCTACAGCGTGGTGCTGACCGGCTCGCACCCCGAGTACCACAGCGAACGCATGCTCGACTCCATCGAGCAGTACGTCGCCGGTGGTGGGCGCCTGATGTACCTCGGTGGCAACGGCTTCTACTGGGTGGTGTCGTTCGCCGACGACGAGCCGTGGTGCATGGAGGTCCGCAAGGGCGAGGCCGGCACCCGGGCATGGCAGACGAGACCGGGCGAGCAGCACCACGCGACATCGGGCGAGCGTGGCGGCCTGTGGCGGCTCCGTGGTCGTCCGCCCCAGCAACTGACCGGCGTGGGCTTCACGGCCGAGGGCTTCGACATGTGCACCTACTATGAGCGCATGCCCGACAGCTTCCACCGGTCGGTGGCATGGATCATGGACGGCGTCGGCGCCGACGAGCGCATCGGCGATTTCGGCCTCGCGCTCGGGGGCGCCGCTGGACTCGAGGTCGAGCGCTACGACCTGACTCTCGGCACGCCCCCGCACACGAAGCTGCTCGCGTCGGGTTTCGGCTTCTCCGACAGCTACCTCAAGGCACACGAGGACATTCTTTTCAACCACGTCGGGCTCGGCGGCACACAGGATTTCCAGGTGCGCGCCGACATGACCTACTTCACAGCGCCAAACGACGGCGCCGTGTTCTCGACCGGCTCCATCGCCTGGTCGAGCGCGCTACCGGCCAACGGATTCGACAACAACGTTTCGAGGGTGACGGACAACGTGCTGCGAGCGTTCGAGCGGGCCGGGCCGCTTCCCGGGCATCAGTTCGTGGAGGACGAGAAGTTGTGGCGCTGATGGTGGGCGATACCACCCGCGGAGGCCGACACCGTGCGGCGTGATCTCGACCGCGTCAGGTTGGCAGCCGAGCTCGGCGTGCTGAGCAGCCATGCCAACCAGGTCATCGCGGCGAACGATGCCCTCGCTCTGCTGTGCGGCGCGATCCAACCCGATGCCGCGGAACTGCTCACCTGGGACCCGTTCATGAACGCCCACGTCATCGTCGCCTCGGCTACCTATCCGGCCGCGGTGGCGGAGTACCTGCGCGTGGGCATGATGGACGTCGACTTCTACGGCCTCCTCCGCGAGCACAGTCGGGCGATGAGCATCGACGGCGAGGACACTCCCGTCGACTTCCGGCAGACTCCGCATTACCAGGATGTGCTCGAACCGGCCGGGTTCCACGACGGCATGTCGGCCCCGCTGATCGCCGCGGACGGACGCTACACGGGCATGATGCACATGAGCACGGCCGCCTCATCTCGCTTCACTGCCGGCGATCGCTCGTGGCTCAACGCCGTTTCGCCGGCCCTTGCCCACCTCGTCGACTTCACCCGTTCGTCCCCGCTCGAACGGCTCCCGACCGACAGCGATGCGGCGTTGCTGTCGCGGGCCGGCACGATGGTGCCGCTGCCGGGCCGGCGGATGCCTGCGGCCGAGCTCGTGACGGCGCTCGTTCCGTTCGTCGGCTGGTTCCTCGATTCCGGCTCGTCGTCGGTGACGTTCCTGATGGAGTGGGCCGGGACGTGGCGCCAGGTGGGGCTGATGGGAGCAGACACGCCGCCCGAGGCGACGCCGTCGGTGATCGTCTCGATCGCCACCCGCGAACTACCCCACGGCCTCACTGCCCGCGAGGTCGACGTGCTCACCCGGCTCGCCATCGGTGAGAGCAACCACGAGATCGCTGCCGACCTCTTCGTCAGCGTGCGCACGGTCACCACGCACGTCGAGCGGATCCTCGGCAAGCTGTGCGTCACGTCCCGTGCCGGTGCCGCCGGCAAGGCAGTTCGCGAGGGACTGGTGCGCCCGCACCTGACCGGTGAACCCGATGCGTTGGTGGGCGCGCTGTTCGATGTGGCCAGGAGGGGACCGATCTCGGTCCACGCAGTCTGACCGCTCAATCCGCTCAGTGCGCGCGAAGGGATGGCCTGGTCGGGCTGTTCCGGTCCGTTGCTCAGACCGGTCGCCGGACCTTGACCCCTGGGAGATCGGTGGGAATCATCCAGCGAAGCCCTTCAACCACGACCTCCAGCACAACAGGTCAAGCTTGTGGACAGAACGAGGGACAAGTATGTGGACAAATCTCAGAGATATAGTTCGACTTTCCCCAGGTAGCGAGCCTGAATACGTGGACAAGTCATTGGACGAACTATGGTCCACGTCCATGGACAGCCCGTGGATCGCATTCGACGTGGACCTCAACAGGATGAGTCCG
>VFMC01000693.1 GCA_006515795.1 Acidimicrobiaceae bacterium
ATCGGTGGTCGCGGTGGTCAGGGCCCCCTCAGTCGCCTTGAGAGATACGACCTCGGCCTTGTACAGCCGCATCGAACAACTTCCCACACCGGCTGTAAAGGTCAGAGCCGTCGAGGTGCCAAAGGCAGTGCCTGCGCAGGTTGGGGCGGTCGCTGATGGCGTGGGTGAGGCGTTCGCGCCAGAGAACACCACGTTCTTCGAGCCGGTATACGTCGCGGCAGCCACGTTGTTGAACGCATCGTAGGCGGTGATGGTGATGGCGTTCGTATCACCGGCCGCCATGGTGGCGCCACCGGTCACCGCCAGCCGTGTCGCGGCAGCCGAGGCGACCGTCAAGGCGTGCGTCGCTGCCGTCAAGGGGGTCGAGCTGGCCGTAATCGTGTAGGCGGCGGCCGCTTCATCGTAGTACCAGAAGTTCCCGCTGGCCGTCCCATTCGCGAGGACCAGTTGAGTGATGACGCTGCCGGCGGTGGCGGCGTTGTAGAATGCCTTGCTCGTCGAGGCGCTGGTGGTCGTCAGCGGGATGGTGACGCCGCCGTGCGAGGCTTGCGTGTTGTTGAACTGATCCTGGACCGTGACCGTATACGCGCCCCGGGTGCCGGCTGTTATTGTGTTGGCTGCCGGCACGGCGGTCAGGACGAGTTTGCTGGCCGCCGCCGTTGTCACGATGACGTTCGTGCTCGTCGCTGCCGTGTAGGCGGGTACGCTGATCGCCGCGATGCTCATCGTCTCGGCTTTGTTGTAGGACACGTTGCTGAAGGTCGCCACGCCATTGACGACCGTCTGCGTCAGGGTTCCCTGCAGGGTGGCGGTCCCTGGGGCGCCGGTCGCCACGGTAATCGACGTGGTGCTATCTGAGCCGACCGTGTTCCCAAATGCTGGGTGAAGCCCAATTTGGTCGGCGTCGAAGCGTTGACGGTGATGCCGCTCTGGGTGTCCGTCAACGTCGAGGTGACGACATCCGTGGCCGTCACCGATTGCGTTCCCAGCGTCTTGAGCGTGACGCCGTTGGTGAAGGTCTTGGTGCCCAGCGCGCCCGCCGTCGTGTTATAGGTCAGGGTCGTCTCGTTCAAGACGGGTGTCACCAAACCACCCGTCGTGTCCAAGAAGGCCTTGTAGCGGAGGTATCGCTGCGTGTTGTGGACGGCGTTCAGGATGGTGCCGGACGTCGTGTAGTACGTGCCGGTCGCGCCGTCCGGCCCCCTGTAGGTCCAGGTGAGGTTGTCATTGTTCGTCGCGATCTGGAACTTCAGGCTGGTGCCGGCCGGCGCGCCGGCCGTCCAGCTTAAGGCGCCAAATGAGGTGTTGGACACGGTGTCTTTCGTGGCTGACTCCCAGGCGCCGGCGGCCACGTACCCTCCCGCGTAGTCGAGCCGGACGTTCGTCAGCGTGGGCGTCACCGAGGCGTTGGTGGTCGAGAGCGTCGCTCTCCAGCGCAGGTCGCTGCCCGTCGCGGTGAACGTGTGGACGGCCTTGTTCGTGGTGGCCTCCCACGTCGTTCCGCCATTCGCCGAGAGGGAGTAGGCCACCGCGGCACCGCTGGGCAGGCTCTCCGTCACGGTGAGCTTGGCGGTGACGATCGTGGCTGCGCCGGTGTTGACCTTCAGCGACTGCGCGGTGTTCGAGGTGGCGTACTTCACGACCGAGGC
>VFMC01000265.1 GCA_006515795.1 Acidimicrobiaceae bacterium
CCGCCACCTGCCAGCACCATTTCGGCAAGAACCGTCTTGGCCTGGGTGGCCGTCACCTTGCCGTCGACCTCGAGCCGGGTCAACAGCGCCAGATCCTGTGCCGGCACCGCAGGTTCGGGTCCCTGCTCGGCGTACGCCTCCTTCACGTGCACGAGGGCGCGCCCGACATCACCGCCGAGATGGCCAACGGCGAGCACGTAGTCGTCCTGGCCGCGCTCGGCCACCACCATGATCGCTTCTCCGTCGGCTGGGGCGCCGGTGGCCTCGCCGAGCCGCGCCCGGCGCGCCGCCGGCAACATCGGCATCGATCCACGCACGGCCTCGATCCATTCGGCCGAAGGAGCCAACGGCACCAGATCGGGCTCGAGGAAGTAGCGGTAGTCGTCGGCATCTTCCTTGGAACGCAACGTGTGAGTACGCCCATCGGTCTCGTCCCAGTGCCGAGTCTCCTGTCGCACGGTGTCGCCGGCCATCAACAGATCGACCTGACGCCGCGCCTCGTACTCGATCGCCCGGCCGAGCGAACGCACGCTGTTGACGTTCTTGATCTCACAACGTGTGCCGAGCGGCGTGCCGGGCCGGTGCACACTGACGTTGGCGTCGCAGCGCATGCTGCCCTCCTCCATCTTCGCATCGCTGGCGCCGATGGCCACCAGGATGGCCCGCAGCTCGTTCACGTACTGGCGCGCCTCGTCGGCGGTGCGGAGGTCGGGGCGGCTGACGATCTCGACCAGCGGCACACCGGCCCGGTTGAAGTCGATGAGGGAGTGGTCACTGCCGTGGATGCGGCCGCCCGACCCGCCGACGTGAGTGCTCTTTCCCGTGTCTTCCTCGAGATGGGCACGTTCGATGCCGATCCGCTTTCCGCCCGGCAGGTCGAGGTGACCATCGATGTTGATCGGCTGGTCGTACTGGCTGATCTGATAGGCCTTGGGCATGTCGGGGTAGAAGTAGTTCTTGCGGTGGAACGTGCTCGGCTGGATCGTGCAGTTGAGGGCGATGCCAATACGCATCGCCAACTCCACCGCGTGACGGTTGAGCACCGGGAGTGCCCCTGGCAGGCCGAGCGTGACCGGATCGATGTTGGTGTTCGGGTCGTCGCCGAAACGGTTCGCGCTGGCGCTGAACAACTTGGTGGCCGTGGCCAGCTCGACGTGCACCTCGAGGCCGACGACGAGCTGGAACCCGTGATCGAGCACCTGCTCGGGGCGGGGATCCACCCGTGCTCCGGTGCTCACGACGCGCTCCCCCCGGCGGCGGTCGCAGCTCGCTCGAGCGCGGCGCCGACCCGGAACATCGTCGGTTCGTCGAGGGTCCCGGCCAGCACCTGCACGCCTACCGGCAGACCATCGGCACCCGTGCCGAAGGGCACGCTCATGCCCGGATGCCCGGCGAGGTTGGTGGGGATGGTGTACAGGTCGCAGAGGTACATCGCCAATGGGTTGTCACCCTTCGATCCGAATGGGAACGCCACTGTCGGCGATGTGGGGGTGAGCAACACCTCGGCCTGCTGATAGGCGCGGGCGAAGTCGTCGTGAATGAGCCGGCGCACCTTCAGCGCTCGCCCGTAGTAGGCGTCGTATAGTAGCCGGCGCTGAGCGCGTAGGTGCCGAGCATGATCCGACGCTTCACCTCGTCGCCGAAACCGGCGGCGCGGGTGGCGCTGTACATCGCGTTGGTGTCGTTCGAATCCACGCGCAGGCCGTAGCGCACTCCGTCGAAGCGAGCCAGGTTGCTACTGGCCTCGGCCGGCGCGATGAGGTAGTAGGCGGTGAGGGCGTAGGCGAATGCCGGCACCTGCACGTCGACGATCGTGGCACCCGCTTCGCGCAACGCATCGAAGGCGGCCTCGAGCCGCTCCAGAACGTCGGGGTCGGCGCCGGCGGGAAGGTCGGTGATGCGTCCCACGCGTACGCCTTCGACGCCGCGATCGAGCACCTGGACGAGCGACGGGTGGGGAACCGGGATCGACGTGGAGTCCATCGGGTCGTGCCCACCGATGACGTCTAGCAGCAGTGCACTGTCGTAGACCGTGGTGGTGAACGGGCCGATCTGGTCGAGCGAACTGGCGAAGGCGATGAGGCCGTAGCGGCTCACGTAGCCGTAGGTGGGTTTGACCCCCACCACACCGCACAGCGCGGCGGGCTGGCGAATGGAGCCGCCCGTGTCGCTGCCGAGGCCGACCGACGCGAACCCGGCGGCTACCGCGGCGGCGCTGCCGCCGCTCGATCCGCCCGGCACCCGTGACAGGTCGTGCGGGTTGCGCGTGGGACCGAACGCGCTGTTCTCGGTGCTCGAGCCCATCGCGAACTCGTCGAGGTTGGTCTTGCCGATCGTGACCGCGCCGGCGGCGGCCAGCTTGCTCACCACGGTGGCGTCGTAGGGCGGCTTCCAACCGGCGAGGATCTTCGAGGAGCACGTGGTGGGTATCCCCCGGGTGCACATGTTGTCCTTCAACGCAATCGGCACACCAGCCAGTGGCCCAGGATCGTTGCCGGCGGCCACGGCCGCGTCGACGGCAGCCGCCCGAGCACGGGCTTCATCGGCGAGCACCAGGTTGAAGGCGTGGATCTCGCCCTCTCGGGCGGCGATGCGAGCGAGGTGCGCCTCGACGACGTCGACCGCCTTCAGGGAACCGGAGCGCACGCCACCGGCGATGGCCGCCGCGGACGGTGATGCCGGCGCTGAGCCCGAAGCCGAGCCCGAAGCCGAGCCCGAAGCCGAGCCCGAAGCCGAGCCCGAAGCGGTGCAGCCGTCACGAGTCGAGCCCGATGATCGGCGGTACGCGGAAGCGACCGTCCTCGGCCTGCGGCGCGGCGGCGAGCACTTCGTCGTGGTCGAGACCCACCTCGACGACATCGTCGCGAAACACGTTCTGCAGCGGGTACGGCTGGGTCATCGGCGCGACGTGCTCGAGCTGGAGGGCATCCATGTCGGCGAAGTGCTCGAGCATGCCGTCGAGCTGCCCCGTTATCCGTTCGATCTCCTCGGGGGTCACATCGAGACGGGCCAGCTTGGCCACCTTCACGACGTCGGCAGCAGTGATCCGGTCAGACACAGGTCCTGATGCTATGGCGTCGCCGGCGGGAGTCCATCGAACGTCGCCACCATTCGTTCGCCGATGTGGTGGCCGAGCGCGACGAGTTGCAGATGCTCGATCTCCGTCAGGTACTGATCGATCGTCGAGTAGTCGGGGAACCGGTCGTCGAGAGCGCCGTACTGCAGGAGTCCCTGCCCAGCGGCCTCCGACAGCTGCGACTTGCCGTACACCAGCACCGCCGTCGTTCCGTCGGAATACCTGATCGTTCCGGTCGCTACGGAATCGATCGGCATCGTCCCCGACCGGCGCAGCCGGGAAAGGTCGATGTCGACGTCGACGCCCAGTTCCACGATGGCCAGCTCGATCGCCTCGTGCAGCGTCTGGAAAGAGTCCGGACGGTCGCCACTGGCATCGAGGCAGAACACCACATCGGGGCGTTCACGCAACAGCTCGACCAGTCCGAGGTTCTCGCGGTGGCCGCCGTCGGCGATATAGACGAAGGCATCGCGGTCCGGTCGATAGCGGCCGAACAGCTCCTTGGCCAGGTAGCCGAGATGCACCCGCGGGGCCATCGCCCGGTCGGCGAACCAGTTCGGAAATCGCGGGTTCGGCACCCAGGCGCCGAGCCGCAGGTTCAAAGCTACGAGCAAGGCGTTCGTCGTGCCGAGCGCCTGCCGGCCCATGGCCGACGCGAATGCCGCACCGCTGAGGGCCATCGATCTGGTGATCAGCCAACCGCGCGGATACCCCTCCCACCACGAGCCCGCCGGGTATTGAGCGGTTGCCACCGACGCGCTGAGCTCGTCGACGCGGTCGTGCATAGTGATGCGCGACGGTCGGAAGGTGAAGGCGTAGGCCGGGAGGCCGCAGAACGTGTCGATCGAGCTGTGCGCCGTCGCCGCCACGATCAGCTCCGGTCCCGGCAGGTGCTGGTAGGCCGCCCAGAGCGGTTCCTGCGCGTACGGCAGCGGCGGCAGCGGCGGCGACGTTCCGTCGCCGAGCACGAACGTGGCCGCGAGCCGCTTCCTGTAGACACCGCCGAGCGTGAGCCGGTGCGAGGCGATGGAGTCGGTGACCAGCAACCAGACGATCCCGATCACCAGCACCGGGCAACGTCGATCCGTGAACGGAAGCGGCCATGATCGCCAAACGCCCTGATACCCCCACGCGAACGTATCGGCGACCTTGCCGGCGAAGAGCGCCAGGGCTACCGCTAGCAGCACCCCGCCGAGGCGCATCCAGCGCTGCTTGAGCTGGGCAACGAGCACACCGGCCAGCGCGCCGCCGAGACCGATGGCCGACAACGCGCCGAGCAGGCCGGCGCCGCCGTCGGCAGAAAGGCGCGGCAGGCTGGCAAGTGCCCGACGTCCGTAGACCACCCCGATCGGCACGCCTACGAGCACGGCGAACAGGAGCGCTCCCCCGGCGACGAGAGCAGAGGCCAGCGACAGCAGCGTCGTGCGCCGGTGGCCGCGTGCGCTGCTGAACGCGATCAAGGCGAGCAGACCGGCGAGCACGACGAGAGTCACGCCGGGCACCATCAGCCGTGCGGGAATCAGGTCGCGCAGAACCAGTCGCTGATCGCCCGACGCGTCGACGAACGGGAACTCGCGGTGGAGAGCCCTGGTGGGCACCGCTGCGCCGGCGGACAAGCCAACGATGTATGCCGCCGACACGATCGCGCCAAGGACCACGATCGAGCGAACGAACACGTTCAGGATGCCGCCCACGATCGAGAGGCCGCCGTTGTCGAGGAAGCGTCTCCGCTCGCACACCGTGGCGGCCCAGGGTTGACCGGAATCGAAGAGCCCATCTCGCTCGATCGATCCAGGCAACCCGACGGTACCACCGCGTCGACGACTCGCCCGCCAACCGCCAGCCGCGTACGCACCGCCGGACACGGCCACCAGCCAACGCGACCGCTGGAACAACGACGGACCGTCGGCTCGTGCCGCGTCGAGGCGACGGAGCGTACCGATCGCGACTGATCCGGCCCGGATCCCGCCTCCCGACAGGCAGACGCCGATCGAGGGTGCCGAAGCGCCCGCTTCGCCGAACGAGCTCGGACCATCCACGTCGGCCCGACGAGCGAGGTCGACCGGATCACCGGGGTCGACCCGGTCGACCGGCGGGGTCGCACTCGACGGCGTCGGATGGCCACCGGCGCGACGATCGAGCAACGAACCGAACCGGAGCATGCCGGGCCGGACGATGGGCGCGAGGAGTGGTCCGATCACGAGCCCACCGAGCCCGACCACTGCCAAGGCATACAGCAACCAGCTCGACCATGCGGCCGTTGTGATCGCCAATGTCACCGCCGAAGGTGGCCGTGCCTTGCCCACGAGGAACAACGACAGGGCGTTCTCGACGAGATCGACCACGGCCGCGGCCACCGCGATGGCGGGCATGTAGCTCCACGTACCGAACACCCGGCGACGCTCCGGAGCCCACCGTTGCAGTCCGGCCCGTAACAGGGGCGGCACAAGCGTGAGCCACGACAGCACGAAGATGTTGTCGAGCCACAACGCGCCGCGGGCGTTCGACCGACCGGCGCGTACCACTACAGCCGCGAAGCGGGCAGGAGTTCCCGACAGGTAGAGGTCGATGTGGAACGAACGGAACGGCGAGAACACGAGCACCGTGACGAACATCGCTGCCGGTACGAGCACGAGCAATCCCCACGCGCGGTGCCGCAAGCTACGTCTCCCTCGTCGTTCTCGTCGTTCTCGTCGTTCTCGTAATTCTCGTCGTCGTCGTTCTCGTCATCGCCTGTGGGCCGAGCACGGTTCGCCGAGCACGGTTCGCCGAACCCTAGTGGGTGTCTAGGCCGAACCCAGGCCGAAGCCCCAGGCCGAACCCTAGGCCGAAGCCTGTTCCCCGACGGCGGCGACGGTTCTCGTGTGGCACGACCGCGACGAGTGTATTCTCTCCCACTGATGCAAGCGCTTACACAGCCAGCCCTGCTCGAAAGCGATGGCGTCGCCGCGCCGCGGCTCGAAGGCGCGGACTGGTGGCGCGGTGCGATGGGCTACGAGGTCTACGTCAGGAGCTTCCAGGACAGCAACGGCGATGGTGTCGGCGACCTCGCCGGCGTCTCCCTACGACTCCCCTATCTGGCATCGCTCGGTGTCGATGTGGTGTGGCTCACGCCGTTCTTCGC
>VFMC01000694.1 GCA_006515795.1 Acidimicrobiaceae bacterium
GTCTGGGTGGCGATGATCGGTGAGGTCACCGTCGGCTACCTGCAGCTCCGACTGCCTGCGCCGGGAGGCACCGGTGAGGTGGTGCAGGTGTACGTGCAGCCCGGCGCCCGCGAGCTCGGCTTCGGCGACGATCTTGTCGCCGCGGCCATCACGGCCACGAAGGCAGCCGGCGGGGTAGAGATCGATTCGTTCGCGCTGCCCGGCGATCGCAACACGAAGAACCTCTACGAACGGGCCGGCATCACCGCCCGCAAGATCATCGTGTCGAAGCGACTCGTCTGACCCGCAGTTCAGCGCCCGGTGATTCCGGATCTGGGCCGATCCTGTCTCGGCGGACGAGACGGATTCGGCCCAGATCGAGGTTGGCGGCCTCGGTTCAGCGTCCCTGCCAGTTCGGCGGGCGCTTCTCGATGAACGCGGTCAGGCCCTCCCTAGACCCCGGCGAACTGCTCGTTGGTCATCCGCTTCAGCGTCTCGTCGTCTTCGAAGTCGGCTGCCAGCACCACCTTGCGGCTGGCCCAGACAGCGAGAGGCGCCGCGGCACAGATCTGGGCGGCGAGGGCCAGTGCGGCCGTCAGCTCGTCACCAGGCTCGACGAGACGGTTGACGAGGCCGAGGTCGTAGGCGCGTTGGGCCGAAAGTGGCTCACCGGTGAGGATGGCCTCCATCGCCGCGGCGCGACCGATGGCCCGCGGTAGCCGGAACAGCCCGCCCGCGCCGGCGATCAGGTTGCGCTTCACTTCGGCGAGACCGAACGAGCTGCGGGTGGTGGCCACCACGAGGTCGGCGGCGAGCACGATCTCGCATCCACCGGCCGTTGCCAATCCGTCGACGGCCACGATGACCGGCTTGGTTCGGTCGCGGTAGGCGAATCCGGCGAAACCACCGCGCTTGGTGTTCAACGTGGCCGCATCGCCGGAGCTGATCGCCTTCAGATCGGCGCCGGCGCAGAACACGGGCCGCTGTTGGCCCTCGGTGTTGGCGCGGAGGATGCCGACCCAGACCGCCGGGTCGTTCTCGAGACGATCGATCGCGGCCTCGACACCGTTGGCGACGTCTCCGTTGACGGCGTTTCGGGCCTCGGGGCGGTTGAGCGTGATGATGCCGATCCGGCCCTGCGCTTCGTACTGCACGATGTCTGACATGGCAGCCGATGGTAGGTGTCGCTCCGAGATCGTGACGAACCGATGTGCCGGCGATCAGCGGTTTCAGGCGTCGGTCACCTCGACCGCTTCGGCGATGGCCTCTGGTTCGGCGATGGCCTCTGGTTCGGCGATGGCCTCTGGTTCGG
>VFMC01000266.1 GCA_006515795.1 Acidimicrobiaceae bacterium
GTCGTCGCCCGGATCACACAGGCGCGCACCACGGTGCCGGCACACGTTGGCAAAGGCGTGGATCGCGCCGTCGAGGTCTCTCGCCAGGATGATGCTCTCGCCGGCGATGTCGATGACACGTCGGTTGCCACGTTCGAGCGTGTCGGCCCGGGCGGCCATGAACCATCCGCCGTGGAAGAGGCGACGGCGGTCGATGTCGAAGATCTCGTCGGAGCAGTAGTCGGCTGAGCTGAGGGTGGGCGCGTTGGTCGCCATGGCTTCGTCCTTCGGAGTACAGTTGTTGTACGCACGTCCAATACTAGTCGGGCGGTGCCCACCCCTTCGACGGCCGGAGATCCCATGGCACAGCATCACTCCCGAAACGGCTCGCTCGACGAGCTGATCGAGCGCGAGGAGGCAGCGTTCGTAGATCGCATGCCGCTTTCGCGCCAGCGATGGGAGCGGGCCAAGCGGGTCATGCCCGGCGGAGTTGCGTCGAGTTGGGCGATCTCGCGGCCGCTGCCGGTCTGGGTGAGCCACGGGCTGGGCGGGCACGTGTGGGACGTCGACGGCACCGAGTACGTCGACATGCACGGCGGCTACGGCGTGAACGTGGTGGGGCACGCCAACCCGGCTGTGGTGGAAGCCGTGCAAGCCAGGGTCGCGCTGGGCACGCACTTCGCCCAGCCGACCGACGATTCGATCGTTGTCGCTGAGGCACTGGCGACGCGTTTCGGGCTGCCGCTGTGGCGGTTCACCAACTCCGGCACGGAAGCGACGATGGATGCGTTCCACCTCATGCGCGCCATCACCGGGCGCTCGCTGGTGATCAAGATCGAGGGCACCTACCACGGTCACCACGACGCGACCGCGGTGTCGCTGTACCGGTCGACCGAGCAGCTCGGTCCGGTCGACGACCCCTACCGCGTGCCCGGACCCGGAGTCCCGCAGCAGATGGCCGACCTGCTGCGGATCGTGCCGTTCAACGACATCGACGCGCTCGAGCGGGTGTTCGCCGCACACCCCGGCGAGATCGCCGGCATGATCCTCGAGCCGATGATGATGAACGCCGGCATCATCCCGCCTCGGCCCGGCTACCTCGAGGCGGTCCGCGAGATCACCCGTCGGCATGGCGCGCTGCTCACCTTCGACGAGGTCAAGACCGGGCTCGTGGTGCACCCGGGTGGGGTCACCGCCTTGCTCGGCGTGCAACCCGACATCGTCTGCCTGGCGAAGGCTCTCGGAGGAGGCGTTCCCTGCGGCGCGATCGGTGGCACCGCCGAGGTGATGGCAGCGATCACCGATGGTGTGTACGACCAGGTCGGCACGTTCAACGGGAACCCGCTCACGATGGCTGCGGCCAGAGCCGTGCTCACCGAGGTGCTCACGCCCGACGTGTATGCGCGGGCCGAAGATCTCGGGCGGGTCATGCTCGAGGGCTCGATGAAGGCGCTCGCCGATCACGGACAGCCGTCGTACGGCGCCGTCTACGGGTTCAAGGGATCTGTGGTGTTCCACGATCGTCCGGCCACGAACTACCGCGAGTTCCTCGCGATCTCCACTGCGGTCAGCCACTTCCACTTCCTCGTCCAGCACAACGGAGGGGTGTTCCTGCCGCCGTGGGGGAAGAGCGAGTCGTGGACGCTGAGCGTCGCTCACAACGAGGCCGACGGCGAGCGGTACGTCGCCAACGTGGCCAGGTTGGCCACCGAGGTCGAACCGATCCTCGACCGGTCATCCGACATCTTCGGGTCGGGTAGCTTCAACTGAGTGAAGGACATCGGCTGGAGCGCGGGTGCGGTCTCCTTCGTCGACAACGAGTCGAGTTCGCGCTACGAGGTGATCGCCGATAACTCGGTCGTCGGATTCTGCGAGTACGTGAACCTGGGCGCGGAGGTGGTTCTCTCTCACACGGTGATCGATCCGTCGATGCGGGCGCGGGGCCTGGCCACCCGCCTGGTTCGCTTCGCGCTCGATGATCTGACCGTGAAGGGCGTGCAGGTTGTGCCGGACTGCTGGTTCGTGGCGGAGTTCATCGACGCCCACCCCGAGTTCCACCCGCTGCTCGCTTCCTGAACGGTGCTCAGTGGTGGCGCCAGACGGGAGGTCGCTTCTCGGCGAAGGCGCGAGTTCCCTCGACGGCATCCGCTGAGTCGATCGCCAGGCGGTACGAGTCGACCTGCGCCAGCGAACGCATCGCCGCGACCGGTTCGATCCCAGCGCACCGACGGCCGATGTCGAGGATCGCGGCGACGCTGAGTGGGGCCGAGGCAACCACTCGCCCGGCGAGCGCGGCGGCGGCCTCGCGCAGATCGATGCCCGCCACCACTGCGTTCACGAGCCCCCACCTGGCCGCCTCGTCGGCGCTCATCCTCCGACCGGTGAGCAGCATCTCGCGGGCGATGTGCGGAGGCAGGAGTGCCGGCAGGCGCACGCTGCCGGCATCGGGCAGGATCCCGAGCCCGGCTTCGGGTAGGAAGAACTGGGCATGGTCGGCGGCGACGATCAGGTCGGCGGCCATCGCGATCTCGAAGCCCCCACCGACCGCCATGCCGTTCACCGCGGCGATCACCGGTGTGGTGCGATCCGGGAAGTCCGGGAAGCCTCCGAAGCCGCCTGGCCCGTAGTCGCTGTCGAAACCCTCGCCACCACCCGCCGCGCCGAGGTCCCAGCCGGCGGAGAAGAAGCGGTCGCCCGCACCGGTCACGATCACGACCCGAACATCGGGATCGGCCTCGGCCTGCGCGAACGCGCTTCCCATCGCCCTGCTGGTCGTCGCGTCGATCGCGTTCGCCTTGGGGCGATCGATGATGATCGTCACCACCGCGCCGGCTCTTTCGACCCGAAACCCATCGCTCATGTCGACACCTCCTCGTCGTCGTGCTGCGTGTCTTCGATGATCATCAGCGCGTCAACCGCCGTTGCCCCCAGCCTGCCGACGAGGACTGGATTGAGCTCGACTTCGACCACATCCGATCCCACGACGGCGTCGGCGAGTCGCACGATCAGATCGGCGAGCGCATCGATGTGGGCTGCCGGTCTGCCACGGAATCCGGAGAGCAGCGGTGCGCAGCGGAGCCGGCCGAGTGCGGCGACGACCTCGGCGCGACTGGCCGGGGCGAGGAGATGGGTGACGTCACCCCACAGCTCGGTCTGGGTGCCTCCGAAGCCGAGCGTGATCAGCCATCCGACCGGATGATCGCGGCGGACGGCGACCAGCACCTCGGCGACCACGTCGGCAACGGTGGCTTCCACCAGGTACCCGTGTTCGGTCGCCGGCATCGACGCAACGGCATCGGCGACGGCCGCCGCATCGACGAGCCCCACCCTCACCGCTCCGGTCTCGCTCTTGTGGGCATGACCGAAGGTCTTCAAGGTGACGGGGTACCCGACCATCGCTGCCGCAGCCGTGGCCGTCGCAGCAGTCGCGACCCGTCCCTCGGGCACCGGCACGCCTTGCTCACGAAGTCGCGCTTTGGCGGAGGATTCGTCGAGCAGCCGAACCGACGTCGGGGGTGGCACGGGGCTGTGTGCGACAGCGCCAC
>VFMC01000695.1 GCA_006515795.1 Acidimicrobiaceae bacterium
CCCTGCCGTCCCGATGCTCGCTCCGGCCTGCCCCGTGTTGCGCACCTGCATCGTCACCGTGACGCCCGTCTGGCCGCGGCTCACCGTCGTGGGGGCGGTCTGCACATTCACGACCTGAAGCGTCGCAGGTGTTTGAACCGTCCATGCGTTTGCCGCGTCCGCCGCGTCGTCCGACGAAGTTGCGCCCGAGTTGGCGTCGGTGCCGGTCACGGTGCCGTCCAGGTCCACCGCGCCCAGCGTGGCTGAGCCGCTCACCGCGACCGTGTAGCTGAACGTTGCCGTCGTTCCGCCCGCGATCGACGACGGGTTCGACCCAGCCGTCACCGTGTACTCGCTCCCGACATCGGTCCCACCCGCCGTGAAGGTCAACCCTGCCGTGTCGATGCTCGCCTCGGCCCCACCGGTATTGCGCACCTGCATTGTCACAGCAATGCCGGTCTGCCCGCGGCTCACCGTCGCCGGCGCCGTTTGCACGCTGACGATCTGCGGCGTCGCAGGTGTTTGAACCGTCCATGCGTCTGCCGCGTCCGCTGCGTCATCCGACGAAGCTGCGCCCGAGTTGACGTCGGTGCCGCTCGCGGTGCCGTCCACGCCGACGGCCCCCAGCGATGCCGCTCCGCTCACCGCGACCGTGTAGCTGAACGTTGCCGTCGTCCCGCCCGCGATCGACGACGGGTTCGACCCGGCCGTCACCGTGTACTCGTTCCCGACGTCCGTACCCCCCGCCGTGAACGTCAGCCCCGCCGACCCGACGCCGGCCGCGGCCTCGCCGGTGTTCCGCACCAGCATCGTCACCGCGACGCCCGTCTGCCCGCGGCTCACCATCGTGGGGGCGGTCTGGACCTTCACGACCTGAAGCGTCGCAGGTGTGCAGGTGTTTGAACCGTCCACGTGTCCGCCAGGTCCGCCCCGCCATCCGTGAGCGCCGTACCCGAGTTCGCATCGCTGCCGCTCACGGTGCCGTCGAGAGCGGCCGCGCCCAGCGTGGCCGAGCCGGCCACCGCCACCGTGTAGCTGAAGGTCGCCGTGGTCCCGCCGGCCACCGCCGTGGGGTTCGACCCGGCCGTCACCGAGTAGTCGCTCCCGACGTCCGTACCCCCCGCCGTGAACGTCAGCCCCGCCGAGCCGATGCTGGCCGCAGCCTCGCCGGGGTTGCGCACCTGCATCGCGACCGCGACGCCCGTCTGGCCGCGGCTGACCGTCACGGGCGAGGTCTGCACGTTGACGATCACGAGCGCCGCCGCTCTCTGAACTGTCCACCCATCCGCGAGGTCAGCAGCGCCGTCCGACAGCGCTGCCCCGCTGTTCGCGTCGGTGCCGCTCACGGTGCCGTCCACGCCGACGGCCCCAAGCGTTGCCGCTCCGCCCACGGCCACGGTGTAGCTGAAGGTCGCCGTCGTTCCCCCCGCGATGCTGGTGGGTTTCGAGCCAGCGGTCACCGTGTAGTCGCTTCCGACGTCCGTACCCCCCGCCGTGAACGTCAGCCCCGCCGACCCGATGCCGGCCCCGGCCTCGCCGGTGTTCCTCACCAGCAGCGTCACCGAGAGGCCCGTCTGGCCCCGGCACACGGTGGACGGCGAGGTCTGAACGCTGG
>VFMC01000267.1:0-5031 GCA_006515795.1 Acidimicrobiaceae bacterium
CGGGAGCGAACCTCGGCGCGGTCATCGACGCCGACGGAGAGCGCATCCGCCTCGTCGACGACCTCGGGCGCGTGCTGTCCGACACCGACGCACTGCTTGCTTTCGTGGAGCTGGTGTGCGACCACCTGTTGGGTGATGCGATCGCGGTTCCGGTCAACACCACGGAACGCACGAGAGAGATCGCCGAATCGCACGCGGTGCGAGTGGTCCAGACGAAGCTCGCCGCGGCGGCCCTGATGTCGGCATCCAACGATCCATCCGTCGGCTTCGCCGCCGATGGTGCCGGTGGCTACATCCTCCCGGGGTTCCTTCCGGCGTTCGACGGGGCTGCTGCCCTGCTGAAGATGCTCGACCTGCTGGCGCGCTCAGGTCGGCTGTTGAGCGCGGTGGTCGATTCGTCGCCCAAGGTGCACCTCGTGCACGAGACGGTCGTCACACCGTGGGAGCAGAAGGGCATGGTGATGCGTTCGCTGATGGAGATGGGCTCGCGCCACCCCGAGCTGGTCGATGGCGTGAAGATCCGTCATCCCAACGGTTGGATGCTGGCTTTACCCGACCCGGAGGACCCGTTGACCCACATCTGGGCCGAGGCGGGCACCGACGCCGAGGCCCACGAGTTGGCGCAGGAGTACTCCGGGCGCATCCGTCGGCTTCTCCGCTGACCGGCTAGCTTCTCGTCCATGACGATCCCCGATTCACTCCGCTACTCGAGCGACCACGAATGGATCCAGCGCGATGGCTCGACGATCCGGATGGGCATCACCGACTACGCCCAAGATGCGTTGGGCGACGTGGTCTACGTGCAGGTGCCGAGCGTCGGTACCGTCGTGGCCGCCGGCGAGACGATGAGCGAGGTGGAGAGCACCAAGTCGGTCAGCGACATCTACGCTCCGGTGTCGGGCACGATCGTCGCGGTGAACGCGGCACTCGCTGATCAGCCCGACGTCTTGAACTCCGATCCCTACGGCGCGGGTTGGATCTGCGAGATCGAGATGACCGAGCCCGAGCAGTACGACGGCCTCCTCGACGCCACCGGATACCGCGCCCTCGTCGCAGGGTAGAGTTCGCTTCCAATGGCCTACGTGTTCTGCAACCAGTGCGGCCACCGCAATCCAGTCGAGTCTGTTTTCTGCTCGTCCTGTGGGGCTCTGCTCGATCGGCCCGCCGACCAGACCATCACCCTGGCCAAGGTCGATCCGTTGCAAGACGCGCCCGGCACCGCCGACGACACGATCGTGCAGCTCGACGACCTGGCCACGGGAGTGCCATCGCTGGTCGTGCGCAACGGCGCGCAGGCGGGTGCCGCGTTCGCCCTGCACGGCGAGCTCACCAGGCTCGGGCGTCATCCCGAGAGCGAGATCATCCTCGACGACATCACCGTCTCGCGACGCCATGCCGACATCAGCCACGAGGGCGACCACTACGTGGTGCGCGACGCCGGTTCGTTGAACGGCACCTACCTCAATCACGAGCGCGTCGACGAAGCACCATTGCGGCAGGGCGACGAGCTGCAGGTCGGTAAGTTCCGTCTCGTGTTCTTCGAGCTCGGAGCGGGCGACCAGTGATCGAACGAACAGTGACCAGCGAACAGTGACCGGCGACCAGTGATCGGCGACCAGTGACCAGCGGGGCCAACGAGCGTCCGTATCTTTCGATCGGCGAGGTTCTGGGACTGCTCCTGGAGGAGTTCCCCGACGTGACGATCTCGAAGATCCGTTTCCTCGAGAGCCAAGGCCTGATCGAGCCAGAACGCACGTCATCCGGCTACCGCAAGTTCTTCGACGCCGACATCGAACGGCTGCGGGTGATCCTGCGCGAGCAGCGCGAGAACTTCCTGCCGTTGCGAGTCATCCGCGACAGGCTCGAGACAGGCGAGATCGACGACTCCGGTTCGATCGCCCTGCCCGCCCCCACTGATGGCGCTGCACCGCGAGGGATTCGCAACGTGCGCGTCGGGCAGATCGAGCTCGACGTCGACGGCACCGGTCAGCTCGACCTCGACGATCCCACCGATGGGGTCGACCTCGGTGATCGCGCTGCGGTCACTTCGAGGCATCCGGCTGCGCAGGCGCGACCGCTGTCCTCAGTGCCCCAGCCGGCTTTCCCACCGGCCACCCAGTCGGGCATCCAGCCACCACCGCAGGTGGAGGTGTACGACCGCGGTGAGTTGTGCGCGGTAGCCGGGATCACTTCGGCGCAACTCGCCGAACTGGAGTCCTTCGGACTAGTGGTGGCCAGGGAGAGCGGCGGCTCCACGACCTACACGGGGAGCGATGCCGCGATCGTGCGCGTCGCTGCCGGCTTCCTCGCCAGGGGCATCGACGCACGCCACCTCCGCGGCTGGCGGCAGTCGCTTCGGCAACGGAACCCGCATGCACGGGTGGAGGCTACGACGCTGCTGGAGGAGCTCACCGAGCTCGGGTCCGAGCTCCGAGCTGCGCTCGTGGCTTCGCTCGTGCGGCCACATCTCGACTCCTGAGCCAAGGAACTTGGCGTGATTCGGCGTGGCGCTCGACATCGGTCGGTGCGACGGGAGTACGCTTTCCCCGTGATCCGGATGGAGCTCGTCGGAGTGCGGGTAGAGGTGCCGGCAAACACGCCGGTGGTGGTCCTTCGCGAGCAGGCGGGCACACAGCGCCTGCTCCCCATCGTCATCGGCAATCCCGAAGCGTCGTCGATCCACGCCGCGCTCGAAGGCATCCAGGCGCCGCGGCCGCTAACCCACGATCTGCTCGTCGCCGTGCTGGCCCAGCTGTCGGCCACGCTCGACCGCGTGGTCATCACCGAGATCCGCGACCACGTGTTCTTCGCCGAGATGCATCTCCGTGACGGCGCTCGCGAACACGTGATGTCGTGCCGGCCCAGCGACGCCCTCGCCGTTGCTGTCCGCACGGGCAGCCCGATCTTTGCCACCGAGGGATTGTTGCTCGAGGCAGGTCAGGACGTGGAGGAGGAGGAGGCTGCCGACGAGGCGATCATCGGCGAGTTCCTCGACTTCCTCGACGATCTCGATCCGGACGACTTCAAGAAGTCGTGAGCCGGTTCATTGACGCTCGGCGACGCTCCTAGTAGCGTTTCCAGGTCTCACATCGTCGTAGTTACGGCAGTGTGATCCGGTTCCCCCGAAGCAGCGCTACCACGAACAGATCGAGGCAGGTCGACCAAATGCGTGCAACAGACTCCGAAGCCGGTTTCAGCGGAACCAAGGCCGCCAAGATCGTCGGCATCTCCTATCGTCAACTCGACTACTGGGCCCGAACCGACTTGATCAGGCCGTCGCTCAGCGACGCCGCCGGGAGCGGAAGCCGCCGCAGCTACTCGTACCGCGACCTGCTGGAGCTGCGGGTGATCAAGAGCCTGCTCGACGCAGGCATCAAGCTGGAATCGGTCCGCGTCGCGTTCGAGTACCTCCGCGAGCACGTCGAGACCGACATCGCCGCCGCGCATCTGGTCATCAGCGGTAGCGACGTGCTGCTCTGTGACGGCGACGAATTGATCGACGTGATGCGCCGCGGCGGGCAGGGAGTGCTCAACATCCTCGCCATCGGCGGCGTGAAGTCCGACCTCGATGCCCAACTGGCCGCGCCGTCGCTGGGCGACGCCGTGGGCGAAGCTGCCGGTGGGTCCCCGAGCGTCACCGTCGCCCTCGCCCGGTGAGCGCCGACACCACCGCGCAACAAGGCGCCGACCCGGTGGGAGGCCCTGAGGTCGAGCACAGCCCGCTCGACAGCGTGCATCGCCGCTCTGGCGCGAAGATGGTGCCGTTCGGCGGCTGGGACATGCCGCTCTCGTACGAGTCGGGCACCATCGACGAACACCTCGCTTGTCGCAACCACGCAGTCGTGTTCGACGTGTCGCACCTGGGCACGGTGCGCCTCGTGGGCGCCGATGTCGACGAACGGCTGCAATGGGCGTTCACCAACGATCTGCACAAGATCGCGCCGGGCCGCGCCCAGTACACCCACCTGCTCGACGAGGGCGATGCCTCGGTGCTCGACGACATCATCGTGTGGTGGATCGACGACGAGGTCTACGACGTCATGCCCAACGCCTCGAACACCGATCGCGTCCGTGCCGCCGTCGGCGGGGTCGAAACCACCCACGAGCGGGCGCTGCTTGCCGTGCAGGGCCCCGAGGCCCGCGACCGGCTGGCCACGATCATGCCGCAGGCCGCGGCGATCGGGCGGTTCCGGGTCGGCCGTGTGCGGTGGGAGGGCATCGAGTGCACCGTCGCCGGCACCGGGTACACCGGCGAAGCCGGTGTCGAGATCGCCGTCCCGGCCGAACATGCCGTCGACCTATGGCAGGCGGTCATCGCCACGGGCGTGGTGCCGGCGGGTCTCGGGGCTCGCGACACCTTGCGGCTCGAGGCCGCGCTGCCACTGCACGGGCACGAGCTCGGGCCCGGCATCACCAGCCTTCAGGCCGGTCTCGGCTGGGTGGTGGCGTGGTCGAAGGACGAGTTCCGGGGCCGCGAAGCGCTCGCCGCCGAGCGCGACCGGGGTGTGGCGCGCGTGCTGCGCGCCATCGCCACAGAAGGTCGACGCCCGCCACGCGCCGATTGCGCGGTGCTCGTCGACGGCATCGAGGTCGGCGTCGTCACCAGCGGCAACTACTCGCCGGTCCTCGAACACGGAATCGCCCTGGCGCTGGTACCCCCGACCATCAACCCAGGTGATCTCGTCACCATCGATGTGCGCGGTGCTTCGCTTCCTGGCCGGGTCGTGCCACCGCCGTTCGTGGCCAAGCACTGACCCCCATCGTCACAGCCCTCTCAGCGTTTGTGCGCGAATGCACCGCCCCCGGTGCATCTGTGCACACACGCTCACCTCGACGGCGTCTTCTTGGCTGAGGTCTTCTTGGCTGAGGTCTTCTTGGCTGAGGTCTTCTTGGCCGCAGACTTCTTGGCCGCAGACTTCTTGACCGGCGCCTTCTTGGCCGGCGACGGCGCTCGAACCGCCGGGGGTGACGGTGGCGGTGGTGGAGGTTCGTGGGCCGGGGCCGCCCGGGTTGCGCCGCGCAGTGCGGTGA
>VFMC01000267.1:5061-8571 GCA_006515795.1 Acidimicrobiaceae bacterium
CCGCCGGCCGACTCGGCAAGCTGACCGAGTGGCTGCAACCGTCGGGCGACATCGCCCAGGATCGCCATGAACTCGTTGAGATCCTTCGGCAGCGCGCTCATCTGCTCGACCAGCGAGTCGGTGGTTCTCAGCGTTCTGGTGATCTGCGGCATCAACGCCCGGATCGGCGGTTCAACATCGTCGAGCAAGCGGTTGACGCGGACTGCGATCGCGTTCACCTGCTCCATCGTGGCGTTGAAGTTCTCGACCGCGACGAGGAACTCGTTCGTACCGCGCTGGAACTGCGCAACCGACTTGCTGATCCCGGTCAGCGGGTTCGACCCGGTGACCAGTGCCAGGAGATCGCCGAGTCCGGCACCGGGTACCGCGTTGTCAGCCATCGACTCACCGTAGTCCGCTGTGGGTCATCGCCGCGTCGGCCGCATGGGCGTAGGCCTCCAACGGCTCGCAGCTGCACACCAGGTTGCGGTCGCCGTACGCGGCGTCGATGCGTGACACCGGGGGGAAGTACTTCGACGCCCGCAGCGAGGCCAGGGGATAGGCGCCGAGCTCGCGCGGGTACGGGCGGTTCCACTCGCCGAGGAGGTCGGAAGCCGTGTGCGGGGCGTGACGTAGCGGGCTGTCGTCGATCGACCACACACCGCCGGCCACCTGATCGATCTCGGCGCGGATCGCCAACATCGCATCGCAGAACCGTTCGATCTCCTGCAACGTCTCACTCTCGGTCGGTTCGATCATCAGCGTGCCCGACACCGGGAAGCTCATCGTCGGAGCGTGGAACCCGTAGTCCATCAGCCGCTTGGCGATGTCGTCGACGGTCACACCCGTTGCCTTCGTGAGCGGTCGGATGTCGACGATGCACTCGTGGGCGACGCGCCCGTTGGCGTTGGTGTACAGCACCGGAAAGGCGTCGTTGAGCCGAGCCGCGATGTAGTTGGCGCTCAAGATCGCGGTGGTGGTGGCCTTGCGCAACCCGGCCGCTCCCATGAGCGCGATGTACACCCACGAGATCGGCAAGATGCCGGCCGAACCGAACGGCGCGGCCGCTACCGGACCCACCCCGACGCCCGGCAGGAACGGCGCGAGGTGGGCGCGCACCCCGATGGGACCGACTCCCGGTCCACCACCGCCATGCGGGATGCAGAACGTCTTGTGCAGGTTGAGGTGGCTCACGTCGGCGCCGAATCGACCCGGCCTGGCCACACCGACCAGTGCGTTGAGGTTGGCTCCATCGACGTACACCTGGCCACCGGCGTCGTGCACCATCGCGCAGATGTCGGTGACCCGCTCCTCGAACACCCCGTGGGTCGACGGGTAGGTCACCATCACTGCGGCAAGGCCGGCGCCCGCGGCGGCGATCTTGGCGGCGAGGTCGTCGATGTCGACGTTGCCCCTCTCGTCGCAGGCCACCACCGCGACGCTCAGGCCGGCCATCACCGCGCTGGCGGCGTTGGTGCCGTGGGCGCTCGATGGGATGAGGCACACGGTGCGCTGCGATTCGCCCCGCGAGCGGTGATAGGCGCGGATGGCCAGCAGGCCGGCGAACTCGCCTTGGCTCCCGGCGTTCGGTTGCAGGCTGACGGCGTCGTAGCCGGTGATGTCGACGAGCATCGCTTCCAACTGGCCGATCAGCGTGCGGTACCCGACGGTCTCTTCCTCGGGAGCGAACGGATGCGGCATCGCGAACTCGGGCCACGTGATCGGCTGCATCTCCACTGTGGCGTTGAGCTTCATCGTGCACGAGCCGAGGGGGATCATCGTGCGGTCGAGGGCGAGGTCCTTGTCGGCGAGGCGGCGCAGGTACCGCAGCATCTCGTGCTCGGTGTGGTAGCGGGTGAAGGCGTCGTGGCGGAGGATCGGATCGGTGCGTCGACGGCGAAGGCCATCGGCGGCCTCGGTGTCGACTGCGACGTGGTGGTCGACACCGAGCATCGCCAGCACGTCTTCGACCGTGGTGAGCGTGCTCGTCTCGTCGAAGGAGATGCCGACGGTGGTCTCGTCGACGACGCGCAGGTCGTAGCCGCGCTCGCGGGCTCGTTCGTGCACGAGATCGGCGTTGGGCACCGCGACCTGGATGGTGTCGAACCAGGTGTCGTTCACCGGCGTCAGGCCGCCGCGGCGCGCTGCGTCGGCGGCGATCGAGCAGAGCCGGTGCACACGATCGGCGATGCGGGCGAGACCGTCGGGGCCGTGCCAGCTCGCATAGAAGCCGGCCATGTTGGCCAGCAGGACCTGCGCGGTGCAGATGTTGCTGGTGGCCTTCTCGCGTCGGATGTGCTGCTCGCGGGTCTGCAGTGCGAGGCGCAGCGCCGGTCGACCGCCGGTGTCGGTGCTCACGCCGACGAGGCGCCCGGGGAGCGACCGCGCCGCAGACTCGGCCGCGGCCATGAACCCCGCATGCGGGCCGCCGAATCCCATCGGGACCCCGAACCGCTGTGCCGAACCGATCACGATGTCGGCACCGAGCTCGGCCGGCGGGGTCATCAGCACGCACGCCAGCAGGTCGGCGGCAACGATGGCGATGCCGCCGTGTGCATGCACGCCGGCAATCGCCGAACTCCAATCGGGTAGGGCTCCGCTGGAGGTCGGCAGGCTGAACAGCGCGCCGAAGCAGCCGCCCGCGAGCGCGTCGACATCGCCGACGATCAGCTCGATGCCGACCGGCTCGGCCCGCGTGCGCAGCACGGCAATGGTCTGCGGATGGGTGTCGTGATGTACGACGAAGCGGTTGCCGGTGGCCTTCGATAGCCGCCGCGCCATCGTCATCGCCTCGGCGGCGGCCGTGGCCTCGTCTAGCAACGAGGCGTTGGCGATCGGGAACCCGGTGAGATCCGCGACCATCGTCTGGAAGTTCAAGATGGCTTCGAGCCGGCCCTGGCTGATCTCGGGCTGGTACGGCGTGTAAGCCGTGTACCACGCCGGGTTCTCGAGCACGTTGCGTTGCACGACAGGGGGAGTGATCGTGCCCGAGTAACCCATGCCGATGAGGCTGGTGCGGCGCTTGTTGAGCGAGGCGATGGAACCGAGCTCGGCCATGACGTCGTCGACCGAACGCGGTGGTGGCAGCCGAAGCGGATCGGCCTCGAGGATCGAACCGGGCACGGTCTGGGCGATCAGCGCTTCGATGCTCGAAGCGCCGATCAGCGCCAGCATCATCTGCTGCTCCGGTTCCGTCGGGCCGATGTGCCGGCGGATGAAGTCGTCGCGGTCGGTCAGTTCGTCGAGTGACGGGCGGTGAGTGGTCATGGGAAGCCCTCCAGTGCTCGTGTGAACGAGCGTTTGCCGGTTTGCTTCCCCCGCTGTCATCGTTGCCTGAGAGCTTCGGCCCGGTCGTGATCCGGCCTGACCTTTCCCCGTCGGCGAGCAGAACCCGACGCGTGCGACAGGGTGGTGCTGCTTTCCAGCGGCGCCTGCCCGGACGGTCCGTGGGCCTGAGAGATTCCGGGGAGGTTGCTCCTTCGGCGCCCCGCCGCTGGCTGCGTCGTGGCTCTCCCGTCCGGATGGTTGGGC
>VFMC01000696.1:0-861 GCA_006515795.1 Acidimicrobiaceae bacterium
TGGACCGCCGAGAGCGACCAGGCCAACGCGGAACTTGGCGTCTCCGTGGCGACGGCTGGCGACGTCAACGGCGATGGTTACTCCGACGTTCTCGCTGGCGCGCCCTGCTACGGCAATGGCCAGGTCGACGAGGGCCGGGCCTTCGTTTACTACGGCAACGGCGGACCGGGCCTCGCTCTGAGGCCCCGGCAGTTGCTCGCCGACGGTTCGGCGCCGGTGCAACCTCTGGGCAATTCGGGCGACGCCACGAAGGTGCGCCTCTCCATGCTGGCGCGTCACTCGGTGGGGCGAGGCAAGGTCAAGCTGCAATGGGAGGTCAAGCCCCTGGGTACGCCGTTCGACGGGACGACACTCGGCTCGTCGGTTTCCTGGACTGACTCCAGCACCCAGGGGACCGTCCTGGAGGAGATCATCACGGGCCTCTCGAGCGATATCGGCTACCACTGGCGAGCCCGGGTGGTCAGCTCTCCCGCCGACTACGGCCGCTGGGCTTCGGTGGGCGACCTGGGCGCCACGTTCACCGACTTCGTCACGCACGGCACCGTGGTGGACGTGACGGCACCGACGGCGACGCTGACGTTCAACAAGACGCCCATCCGCTACTCGAACGGGAATCTCCTGCAGCTCACGGCGACCTTCAGCGAGGATCTCACACCGAGCACGGCGAAGCTCAAGCTGGGAGACGGGACGGTGCGGGTGGCGAACCTCGCCGTGAGCGACCTGGCGATGACGGCGACAACCGACCCGAAGGTCTGGGAGTTCGCGGCACCGGTGGCGAGCGGGACGGATACGGAAGGAACGCACACGGTGACGGTTCAGGGGGTCGATCTGGCTGGCAACGCGCTGACAATTCAGCCCACG
>VFMC01000696.1:930-1748 GCA_006515795.1 Acidimicrobiaceae bacterium
GGTGACGCTGGACTTCACCGCTCCCACGGCGACCGCCGACCTGGTCTACAGCCAGGTCGACAAGCTCTACAGAGCCGAGAGCTTCACCGTGACCGCGACGTTCGGCGAGGCGATGGCGGCCACGCCGACGATCACCCTGAACGACGGCGGCGGGGCGAACAACGTGACAGGAGCGCAGTTCACCTCGGGCTTCGGGACAACGTGGGTGTACACGCGGTTGGTCTCGGGCGGGGACGACGGTCTGTTCACGGCGACGGTATCCGGCGCCGACCTGGCGGGGAACACGGTGACGGGCGGCGCGCCCGGCCAGAACGCGTTCACGATCGACACGATGGCGCCCGGTGTGGCGCTCACCTACAGCAAGTTGGTGGGCTACAAGGGGAACGATGTTCTGGTCATCACCGCGACGTTCACCGAGGCCGCGACGGCCACGCCGACGATTTCGATCGCAGGCGGAACTGTCGGAGGCGTCACCGTCAGTGGCGCGACGATGGGCGACGGCGCGGACGCGAACGCCGCGACCTGGGTGTACGCGACCGAGATCTACGTGACGGACGCGGAGGGGAGCCGGACAGTCACCATTGCGGGGACAGACCTGGCGGGCAACGCCGGTAACGCGGCGACGAACGCGACGTTTGCGATCGATAACACGGCGCCTGATGTGGCGCTCACCTACAACAAGTCGGCGGGTTACGGACGGGCCGATTCGCTGATCATAACCGCGACGTTCACCGAGGCCGCGACGGCGATGCCGACGATCTCGGTCGCTGGCGGAACCGTCGGCGGCGGCACCGTCAGTGGCGCGACGATGGGCGACG
>VFMC01000697.1 GCA_006515795.1 Acidimicrobiaceae bacterium
AGACGATGAGCCAGGTCGGCACCACGACGGTCTGGGCCTTCACCGAGACCGTCGCCGGGAGCGACGACGGGGCCTTCAGCACGTCGATCGGAAGCGGGCTCGACCGGGCCGGCAACCCGAACATGGGCCTGACGACGAACCAGACCTTCACTGTCGATGCGACGGCGCCGGGCGTGACCATGACCTACGATCGGCCGTCGGCCCCGCTGACGAAGGTGGCGACCGGCCCGCTGGTGATCACCGCCCGGTTCTCGGAGGCGATCGACGGCGGCGCCGCCACGCCCAGCATCACCATCCGCCGGCCGGGCGCGGCTGACGAGACTCATCCGCTGGTGCGGGGCAGCAGCGCGGCCGTGTGGAGCTATACCTACGGCGTGCTGCCGTCGCCCGTCTTCGGCAACGATGGCACGGTGCAGCTCGACATCATCGCCGCCGACGGCGGCCGCTCAGCGAGCCGCTCTCGAGCACGCCGAACATCGGGCTGACCGGGCTGCCCGGCGCCAACAACATCGGTCCCGTGGCGATGCTCCCGACGACCGATCCGGCGATCTTCGTGTACGACATGACCGTCGTTCGGGAGAACCCCGGGCTCTTCTCGGTGAAGGTGGAGAATGCGAACGACAGGGCCGGCAACGCGATCGCGACGATCTCCAATGCGAGCTTGAAGGTCGACCCGAACGCAGCGGCGACGAACCTCAGCTACAGCCGCGGACCGAACGGCGTCACCACAGGCCCCCTGGTGATCACCGCGACATTCAGCAAGCCGATCGTCAGCACTCCGCTCATCACCATCGCCGGGCCGGCAGGCCCGAACGCGGTCGCTTCGGCGTCGATGACGCGGGTCAGCTCCTGGGTCTTCGTCTACCTGCACGGCATCGTGACCGGCAACGACGGAGTCTTCGCCGTCTCGATCGCCGACGCGCGCGACGTGGCCAACCTCATTGCCGGGCCGGCCGCCAACGCCAGCCTGGTGATCGACACTACTCCGCCCTCGGCGACCGTGGCGTTTGCCCGCAACCCGGCTGTGTTCGGCGCCGGCGTGCTCAAGATCACGGCGACGTTCACCGAGGCGTTGGCCCCGGGCGTCATCCCAAGGCTGGCCATCGAGCAGACCTCCGGATTCGTCTACTCGGCTGCGGCCGACATGACGCCCGGTACGACGCTGTCGGTGTGGACCATCACCCGGACCTTCACGGCGGACAACAA
>VFMC01000268.1 GCA_006515795.1 Acidimicrobiaceae bacterium
AAGGCTCCTCCGCCCGGGGCGCGCCAATCCACACCCAAGGCGGTCGCACCGAAGGCGGTCGCACCCAAGGAACGCGTTCGTGCGGCCAGCCCTGCGGCACCTGCCACTGTGGCCACCAAGGCCACGGTCGTGAACGATCTGCTGCCGTTCCTCTCCTTCGTGGAGCATCATCCCGTCGGCACCAGCGTGAACGCGGTGGTCGAGAACTACTCGTCGCATGGCGCTTACGTGCGGGTGGGCGATGTGAAGGGCTACGTGCCGCTGCGGCTGATGGCCGATCCGGTGCCACGGAGTGCTCGTGAGTTCATGAAGATCGGCGATGCCGTCACCCTCGTGGTCGACAGCTTTGCGGCCGCACGACGCAGCATCGATCTGGCAGTGGTGGGGATGTCGGTCGCTACTCCGCCGGCACCGAGGAAGTCCTCGGCGAAGTCCGCGGCGACGAAGCAGGCCTCAGATCGAAAGGCCGCCGCCAAGCCTGCCGCCAAGAAGTCCGCCGACAAACCCGCCGAGAAGAAGGCTGCGGCGAAGTCCGGGTCGGCCACTACCGCCAAGAGGGCTGCGACGAGCAAGGCTGCGACGAGCAAGGCTGCGACGAAGCCGGTCGCGATGAAGCCGGTCGCGATGAAGCCGGTCGCGGGTGCCTCGAAGCCCGATGGGAAGGCTGCGCCAGGGAAGGCTGCCACGAAGAAGGCTGCGCCAGGGAAGGCAGCGACAAAGAAGGCTGACGCGAAGAAGGCTGACGCAAAGAAGGCAACGGCGAAGAAGGCAACGGCGAAGAAGGCGGGCAAGGTTGTCCCGACACCTGCATCGCCAGGCTGGCCCGTGGCAGCACCCTCGCCGACTCCGACGCCGGCTCCGGCGCGCCGTCGACGGCCGAGCTGACGTTCGCTACGGTCGACTCCGTGCGCATCGCCACGTGGAACGTCAACTCGCTGAAGGTGCGGCTACCTCGCGTCGAGGAGTGGATCGATCAGGTGCGGCCCGACGTGCTCTGCATGCAGGAGACCAAACTCGCCGACGACGCCTTTCCGGCACTCACGTTCGCGAGCCTCGGCTATGAGTCGGTGCATCACGGCCAGGGGCAGTGGAACGGTGTCGCGATCTTGTCGAGGGTCGGCATCACCGATGTCGTGACCAACTTCGCGCCGGCATCGGGCGACCCCGATCCCGATGCCCGGATCATCACCGCAGCGTGCGGTGGCGTGCTGGTGTCGAGTGTCTACGTGCCCAACGGGCGCGCACTCGACAACGACCACTACCAGTACAAGCTCAGCTGGCTGGCGCAGCTCCGCCGCCATCTCGATGCGGTGGGATCACCGACAGCGCAGGTGGTCGTGATGGGCGACTTCAACATCGCCCCCGAGGACCGCGACGTCTACGACCCCAGGAAGTTCGTCGACTCCACGCATGTGAGCGCCGCCGAGCGTCAACTGCTGGCCGAGCTGCACGGCTGGGGGTTGACCGATCTGTTCCGGCAGCATCACGACGTCGACCGCGTCTACAGCTGGTGGGACTACCGGGCGGGCGACTTCCACCAAGGTCGCGGCCTGCGCATCGACCTGGTTCTCGGTACGACGGCAGTGGCCGACCGGGCCACGTGGTCGGTGATCGATCGCAACGCGAGGAAAGGCCAGTCACCCTCCGACCATGCGCCGGTGGTGGTCGATCTGGTCGACGACACGGTGGCGAGCAGCTGACCGCACCCGCTCGTCAGCCGCGGCTCCGAGTCAGTGGACGTCGAGCTCGTCGAGCAGGCGGAACAACTGCGGGGCGAGCCGCTCGGCTGCACTGCGCCCCATCCCCAGCCGGTCGCCCAGCTCGGTGGCATCTGCGGGCCGATCGGCCAGCAGGCTCCTGAGCACACGGTCAGGGCACACCGCGACGTCGGCCACCGAGCCTGCCCTGGCAACGGTCGATCTCCAGCGGCGCAGGGTGTCGAGCGGGTCTACGACAGGTGCCGGTCGCTGGCTGGCCTCGGCGATGGCCGGACCTCTGGTGACGTCGGGTGGATTGGCGGCACGTACCGCCAGCAGCCATGGGCTCGGCCCCGTCGGGCTGCCGTTGCGAGCTCGCGCCGAGGTGACCACCAGCTCGTCCTCGGCCCGCGTCAGCGCGACGTACAGCAGGCGTGCCTCCTCGGCGCGCTGCGCTTCGCCGCTGGCCGAAGCATGGGGCACGAGCCCGGCGTCGACGCCGGCGACGACCACCGCCGACCATTCGCGACCCTTGGCGGCGTGGAATGTGAGCACGCTCACGGCCCCCTCCTTGCCGTCGGGTTCGATGTCGTCGAACGGCTGTCGAGCTTCGACCCAGGCGCGGAATCCGCCCGACTCCTGACTTGACAGGAATCGATCGACCTCCTCGGCCACCCGCAACCGCATCGGCTCGGTGTTGCCGGCCGCCCACACCGCCTCGGCCCAAGTGGCGAGCTGCTCACGACTGCTGCACCGCGCCGCGTCGGCGATCGCTCGCTCGAGCGGTGACGCGCCGACGGCGCGCCGAGTGGGAATGCGCGAGCTGTCGAGCGCGCGGGTGAGCACCGTGAGTTGATCGTTGGTGCGGGCGAGGACAGCGACGTGGTCGAATCCGTACCGCTGGGTGAGCTCGCGCACCGTCCGGGCGACGCGGTCGGCCTCGTCGTGCTCGTCGGTGCACTCGATGAACGTAACCGGATGCCCATCGTGGCGTCGCGACGCCCCGTCATCGTCGATCCCGGCAGCCGTCAACGCGGCAGCTCCGCTGCGAACGATCTGCGGTGTGCAGCGGTAGTTGCCGGAGAGGTGCACCATGGTGACCCCGGGGAAGCGCACCTCGGCCTCGAGCAGCGTCGCCGGGTCGGCGCCGTTCCATCCATACACGGCCTGACGATGATCTCCCACGAGACAGATGTCGGGTCGTGAGCCACGGATCTGTTCGAGCAACGCGAACTGCAGCGGGTTGAGGTCTTGGGCCTCGTCGACGAAGAGGTGGCGGAACCGCCAGCGCACGATGTCGGTGAACGTGGCGTCCCTGCGCATCTGATCGAGCACGCCCTGCAGGATGTCGTCGAAGTCGACCACGCCACGCCGCCGCTTGATCAGCTCGTACTTGCCGACGAGCGACGCGAACTGCTCGGCGTCGAGTGCGCTCCGACGGCGGGCGCGTCGATTGGCATCGGCGAACTGCTCCGGGGCGACCAGCCGCGCCCGGGCCCAGTCGAGATCGGCCATCGCCGCCCCTACGTCGCAGCGGATCCGGCCCTCGGTGAGCACCTCTCGGATGAGGCGGCCACGGTCGGGCGCCACCACCGGCGCGGCAGTTCCGAGGGTGGTGGCCCGATCGCGCAGCAGGCGGAGGGCGACGGCGTGAAAGGTGCCGGACTCGATCGGTTCACGGATGTCGAGCCGGCGGAGCCGGCGGCGCAGCTCGCCGGCCGCATCGCGGGTGAACGTGAGCGCCAGGACGTGGCGGGCATCGGCC
>VFMC01000269.1:0-3268 GCA_006515795.1 Acidimicrobiaceae bacterium
CACCGACGTTCGCGTCGCCTACACCGCACTTCACGGCGTTGGCGGTGCCACCTTGGTGGAGGCGTTCGATCGGGCGGGTCTGCCGCCGCCGCACGTGGTCGCGGTCCAACAGCAGCCTGACGGCACGTTTCCGACCGTTGGCTTCCCGAACCCGGAGGAGCCCGGTGCGATGGATGAGCTGTTCGCGGTTGCGGCGGCGACCGACGCGCAGGTCGCGATCGCCAACGACCCCGACGCCGACCGCCTCGGTGCGGCGATTCCGATGTCGTCGCCGGCCACCGACGTGAGTGCCTGGCGCAGGCTCACCGGTGACGAGATCGGCTGGTTGTTCGCCGACCACATCCTTCGCCACACGAGCGGCGACGATCGTCTCGTGATCACCACGTTGGTGTCGTCGTCGCTGCTCGGCCAGATGGCCGCCAAGCACGGAGTGCGCACGGCCGAGACATTCACCGGGTTCAAGTGGATCGGGCACACGGTGCTCGAGCATCCCGACGACCGGTTCGTGTTCGGCTACGAACAGGCCCTCGGCTACCTGGTCTGCCAGCGACCGCTCGACAAGGACGGAATCACCGCTGCTGTGTTGATGGCCGAGATCGCCGCGCTCGCAGCCAGCGAGGGAGTCACGCTGCAGGGGCGGCTCGACGCCATCGCCACCGAGTACGGCCGGCACATCACGGCCGATCTGTCGGTGCGCATGCCTCCGGTCGAGGGGATGAGCGCGGTGCTGCGGATGCGCGAGCAGGCGCCCGGCCAGGTCGGCGACCGCGAGGTCACCGCTGTCGAGTGGTTCGCGGAGGCCACGCTGCTGCGGCTGCAGTGCGGCAAGGACCTGCGGCTGCAGGTGCGTCCCAGTGGTACCGAACCGAAGGTCAAGCTGTACGGCGAGGGCCTCGACCTGGAACCCGGCCCCTACCTCGAGGAGCTGGCCCACCTGCTCGAGGCCTGAGGCGGAGCCTACGCTTGGCTCAATGAGCGCGATCACGTTCCGGCGAGTCATCCGGGCCGATTTCCCGCTGCTGGCTGGGTGGCTGGCCGAACCGCATGTAGCCAGGTGGTGGAACCACGAGTTCACCACCGAAGCCGTCGAGCGCGACTTCGGCCAGTCCGCCGATGCCTGATCCAGCACTCGCACTACGTCGACTACCCCGAGTCGCGGGACGAGTTGTTGCCGCTGGTCAACGTCCCCGACGGCGCAGTGTGCATCGACTACCTCATCGGCGACCCCGCGCTCATCGGGCGCGGTCTGGGCACAAGGATCATCTCCACGTTCACTGCTCGCGTGTGGCGCACCGACCCCCAGGCGTCATGCATCATCGTGGCCGTCTGCTCCGCGAACGAAGCATCTTGGAAGGCGCTGCTCTCCGCAGGGTTTCGTCTCGTAGCTCGTGGCGAGTTGAAACCTGACAACCCGATCGACGGCCCGTTGCACGAGATTCTCCGCGTCGATCGCCCAGAGGGGTTCGATGAGTGATCTGATCGCCGAGATCGACCGGATCGCGATCGACAGCCGGTTCTCCGGTGCTGTCAGGGTGGATCGTCACGGCGACCTGCTGGCCGAGGCGGCGTACGGATGGGCCGACCGCGCCCATCTGGTCGCCAACTCGGTCGACACCCGGTTCGGCATCGCCAGTGGGGCCAAGGGGTTCACCGCGCTCACCGTGATGCGAGCGGTCGAGACCGGCGCACTCGAGCTCGCCACCACGGCGCGATCGCTGCTCGGCCCCGACCTTCCGCTCATCGATGCGGCCGTCACGGTGGAGCACCTGCTCGCCCATCGCTCGGGCATCGGCGACTACCTCGACGAGGAGGTCGCCGGCGACATCCGCGACCACCTCATGCCGGTTCCCGTGCACGAACTGGCGTCGACCGAGAGCTACCTACGCGTGCTCGATGGTCACCACCACAAGTTCGCCCCTGGCACAGCGTTCGCGTACTGCAACGGCGGCTACGTGCTCCTCGCCCTCCTGCTCGAACGAGCCACCGGCACGGCGTTCCACGATCTGGTCCAGCGCTCGGTCTGCGATCCGGCCGCACTTCGATGCACCGCATACCTGCGTTCCGACGAGCTGCCTGGTGATGCCGCGATCGGCTATCTCGAGGTCGACGGTTTGCGCAGCAACGTGTTGCACCTGCCCGTGCTCGGCAGCGGCGATGGCGGGATCTTCTCGACGGTGGGCGACGTGTCGTCGTTGTGGACGGCACTGTTCGAGGGTGGCCTGGTTTCTGCCGCCACGGTGGCGGCGGTGGTGCAACCGCGCAGCACCGCGCTCGATTCAGCCAGCCGCTACGGGTTGGGCTTCTGGCTCCACGCGACCACCGACGCCGTGATGTTGGAGGGCTACGACGCCGGCGTCTCGTTTCGATCGGTGCATTCGCCGAGCAGCGGTCTGACCCACACGGTGATGTCGAACACATCCGAGGGGGCGTGGCCGATCACCCGCCGGCTCGATGAGGTTCTCGCACTTGACATGTAACCGTCGGGTTACCCTTGGGTGCCCTCGACGCCCGGTTCACCATGTCGCGGATCGGGGTGATGAAGCATCTCCGCGTGCTCGAACATGCCGAACCGGTGGGTGAGCAAGTTCACCGAACGATGGTCCGCCGGCCTTGTCGGGCTGAAACATGAACTGGAGACAACCATGGAGAAGGTTTTCGAGATCTACAAAGGCGTCAACCTCGAGGTCGATCCACCGCGCCGGCTGGTGCAGACGATGATCGCCCTGTGGGGCGACGACGTGATCGCCGAGGGCACCTCGCGCGTCACATGGGAGATCGAACCGGTCGGTGATTCGTGCCGGCTGACCGTCACCCACGATCAGCTCCGCGAGGGAGCGAACAGCCAGCTCTACGGAGGCTGGCCGATGATCCTTTCGGGGCTGAAGACCTGGCTCGAAACCGGCCGGCTGCTCACCACTCCCGGCTCGATCATGTTCGCCGGAGACCAGCGATGACACCCCTCGACAAGACCTTCACCGCCACCCTCCAGACCAGTCCGGCACCCGGTGGTTGGACGTAAGTCGTCACCGATTGGTCGGCGGAGTACTTCGGGACGCGCGGCCTCGTCAAGGTCGCCGGCCTGATCGACGGAATCCCGTTCCGCAGTTCGTTCATGGCCCTCGGCGACGGCACCCACAAGCTCCCCGTCAAAGCCGAGCTCCGTCGGGCGATCGCCAAGCACGCCGGCGACACAGTGACCGTGCAGCTCACCGAACGGCTCGAACGATGAACCACCCACCAGCGAAGGCGCTCACATGACCGACATCTT
>VFMC01000269.1:3300-7158 GCA_006515795.1 Acidimicrobiaceae bacterium
CCGTGTCCGACGCGTTCGGGCAACGAGTGAGCGCCGTCGCCGACTCGGCGTGGGGCAACCCGTCTCCGTGCGAGGGCTGGGCTGCTCGCGACATCGTTCGCCATGTGGTCGAGTGGATGCCGGCCTTCTTGGAGACGTACGCCGACCTCACGATTCCGGCGGGGCCGTCGGTCGATGAGGATCCCGTGAAAGCGTGGACCAACCTGCAGGCAGCAGTGAGCCGGGCGCTCGCCGACCCCGAGGTCGCCACCCGCGAGTTCGACAGCCCTCCCGGCCGGATGAGTCTCGAACAAGCGATCGACATGATGTTCACCGGAGATCTGCTGGTTCACACCTGGGACCTGGCCAGGGCGACCGGGCTCGACGAGACCCTCGACCCGCACCACGTCCACAAGATGTTCGCCGGGATGGAGCCGTACGACGAGATGCTGCGCAGCTCTGGTCCCTACGGCCCGCGGGTCGCGGTTGCCGCGGCCGCCGACGAGCAGACGAAGTTCATCGCGTTCATGGCCCTCCGGCGACCGTCACTACGAGGAAGCCGAGGCCGAGCACAGGCCAGTCGAAGCCGTCGAGGATGAGTGAGCGCACGGCTTCCATGATGTAGCTGACCGGGTTGAGCGTGGCGGCGATCTCCATCGGTCTGGTTAGCAGGTTGCGAGGCACGAAGTTCGGTGTGAGGAACAGCAGTGGGAAGAAGACCAGACTGGCGCCCTGGGTGGCCGCCGCGCTGCGGGTCTTGATCGCGATGAGTTGCATGAACCCGCTGAACACCACTGCCCACAACGCGACCAGCACGACCAGCACGACGAACCCGAGGATGCCGCTGTCGATCCGGATCCCGAACGGCAGCGCGATGAGCACCATGACCGCCGCGATCGCGACCGCCTTGACCAGTTCCGCGTAGAGACGGCCGGCGATGATCGCCATCCGTGCGATCGGCGTGGCGCGAAGCTTGTCGAAGTAGCCGCCCTCGATCTCCTCGACGAGATAGAGCGCCGCGCTGCCGAACGACGCCGACAGCAGCAGCGAGGCAGGAAGTTGGAACGCGGCGTAGTTCTGACCGGCGAGGAACGGCGTGTCGCCCGATGGGAATATCCGTGCCGTCTGGCCGACGTTGACCACCAGGAAGAACAGCGGAATGAAGATCGTCGGGATCAGCGCGTCGGGCGTGCGCAGCGCCTCGCGGATGGCGCGACGTCCGAGGACGAAGGATTCCTTCATGGTCAGACCTCCTGCACGTCGCCCGCAGACCGGGCGCGCGTGCGGCCGGTGGCGTCCATGAACACTTCGTCGAGAGTCGGTTCGGTCGCCGAACCGGTGCGTGCCTGCAGGGCGGCCTTCAGGTCGGCCGGTGAGCCGTCGCAAACGATGAGCCCGCCATCGATGATGGCCATTCGGTCACACAGTTGATCGGCCTCTTCGAGGTACTGGGTGGTGAGGAACACGGTCGTGCCTCGTTCGTTGATCCGGCGCACCTCGTCCCACACGGTGACCCGACTCGCCGGGTCGAGCCCGGTGGTCGGCTCGTCGAGGAACAGCACCTCCGGTTGGTTGACGAGCGCCGAGGCGAGATCGAGGCGTCGCTTCATGCCACCGGAGTAGCCCTTGATCCGCCTGTCGGCCGCGTCGGTCAACTCGACGAGCTCCAGCAGTTCGTGTGCCCGCACCGTCGCGTCCGATCGTGACAGACCGAACAGGCGCGCCTGCAGAACGAGCAACTCGCGACCGGTCTGACGCGGATCGAGCCCTGCTTCCTGAAGTGCAACGCCGATCTTGCGGCGCACGCCATGCGGGTCGGTCTCGACGTCGACGCCAGCCACGCGGGCCGTCCCAGCGGTGAGCGTCATCAGCGTGGTCAGCATCCTCACCATCGTCGACTTCCCCGCGCCGTTCGGCCCTAGGAAGCCGAACACCTGACCCGGCGGGATCGCCAGATCGACGCCGCGGACCGCTTCCACGTCTCCATCCTTCCCGGTGTAGTGCTTGCGAACACCGACAGCCTCGACAGCCAGACTCATGATCTATCTGACGAACGATTCGATGGTCGCGGTGTGGCCATTCGATCGGGCAAGTCGGGCATCGGACGTGACGAGCGGAATTCCGAGCAGTTCGGCCAGGGCGATGTAGTGGCCGTCGTAGGCGGTGACTGCCGAGCGGAGCGCCCACACTCGATCGCTCAGCGGATGATGGGGATAGCGGTGCAGCGGAAGCTGGTTGAACCGGTGACGGGCCACTTCGGCTCGCGCTCCGGTGAGCATGTCGCGTCCGACGAGCCGGCGCAGGACGCTGAGGAACTCCACGTCGATGAGATGGGGCGCATGCATCTCGGAGACCGAACCGAGCCGTGCCGCGAGTGCGGCGTTGACGGGTGACTCGAGCAGTACGTCAACCACCGCGGATGCATCGACGACGATCACGCCGGGGATGACTCATCGCGGAGATCGCGCAACACGGCAACGGCCTGGCCTGCCGGAACCCCCCACTCGCGCGTGGTCGCCCACTCGAGAACGTCGGCAAGCGGTGGTCGCTGGGCGATGCGGGCAGCCTCTCGCAACAGGTAGTCCGAAAGTGACAAGCCGACGGCTGCGGCACGGGTGCGGAGCACGGCGTGCACGTCGTCGGGCACGTCCCTGATCTGGATCGACTTCGGCATCTCGCCAACCTACACCCAGAATGCATGCGTTGCTCCCGAGGTGGTTGGGTCGTCCGTTGCGGTGGCTAGCGGGCCCTGATCCGGTTGTTGCGCGGGTTGTGCTCCACCTCGGCCAGGCCGAGGGCTTCGAGCACCGGCGGCACGTAGTTCCCGAATCGGCCCCGCAAGCCCTTCCTGATGCCGTACCAGCCACCGACCGGGTTGTCGGCGGATCGTCCCCACGCTTCGACGGTGTCGGCCGCGGCGGGCTTCTGCTCGTCGGCGTTGCCGAGCAGCATCCAGTCGCCTCGTGCGGTGAGCATCGCGTGAAGATCCTCGATGCAGCGCAACTGGTAGCGAAGTTCAGTCGCACCGACCTGCACCACGAGCGCGGGAGGGTTCGCGTCGGGGTCGCGGTAGGCCTCGAACTCGGACTTCCCTGGTGGCGTGGTGAGGATCCATGGGTCCTCCGCGGTGCCTGTCCCCTCAACATCGATCGTGCTCATCAGCGGTCCCTTCTCGTTCGACTGCGCCCACTGTAGAGATCGCTACATGACACCTCTTGTCATGAATAGGCGGATCCTGCGACGATGAACCTGTGCGGGCCGGCCGGCTGATCACCCTGATGCTCATCCTGCAACGGCGCGGGCGGGTGACCGCTGCCGAACTGGCCGGCGAGCTGGAAGTGAGCGAACGGACAGTGCTGCGCGACATCGAGGCGCTCTCGGGCGCGGGGTGCCGGTGTATGCAACGCGGGGACCCGGCGGCGGGTTCCAGTTGCTGGAGGGCTACACGCCGGAGCTGACAAGCCTGGGGCGTTCGAAGCCTGCGGCCCGGCAGTCGGGGACGATCAGGGCGCGAGTTCGCATCACAGCGGAGGGTCGGCGGTTGGGTGCGGTGCTCGACCGGCTCCAACCGCTGCGCGTGCGGCGCGGGTCTGTTGTCGAAGACGGCTGGGTGGAGGCCACCTTCAGGCTTGACAGCGTCGAAGGCGCGGCCATCGACGTTCTGTCGCTCGGACCGAACATCGAGGTGCTGGCTCCCGCCGAGCTTCGTGACCACGTTGCCGAGATGGTCCACCGCACCGCGATGTTGTACGCGATGTCGACGGACCCTCTCCAGCGTCACTAGCATCGAACCGATGATGGTGACGCTGCACAGCTCCATCGTGGACCGGGGCGACACGCCGGTGCGCCGCCGGCCGCTCGCCCGCGGCAGGCTCGCCG
>VFMC01000270.1:0-11612 GCA_006515795.1 Acidimicrobiaceae bacterium
GGAGTCCGGGCAACCGGGCCTCGAGGAGGTCGACTGTCGGCGACGGCGAACCAGGCGACTGGGGCGACGACGTCGGCAGGTCTGGGGGAACGAACCGGGCAACCGGGGAGGGAAGCCAGCCACGTCGGCTCAGCCGACCCGGGCAACCGGGCTGGAGGTGCCGTCAAAACGGGATCACCCGCCAGAGCGCAAGCTCTGACGGGTGATGACATTGGTCGAGACGAAGGGTAACACCGGGCGATCGAGCAGTGGTGGATCGCTCCCACTCGGAGTCGCCCCGCACGGAGCGCCGGCCTCGGTCGGCTGCGCTGTGCGGGGCGCTTCTTGGTTTTTCGGGCCCTCACGTCGGCCGTCAGCCGGCCAGCTCGCACCAGTCCTTGTAGGCATCCTCCTGGCCACGCACCGCTCGTGCGTAGACCTCGGCGATCGCTCGCGTCATCGGACCCGGGCACGGCACCCGGCGGTCGTCGACGGAGTTCACCGAGCTGATCTCGGCGGCGGTGCCGCACACGAACATCTCCTCGGCGATGTACAGATCGCTGCGGGCGAGGTTGTCGACGCGAACATCGAACCCGAGGTCCCTGGCGATCGTCATCACCGAGCTCTGGGTGATGCCCTCGAGCGCACCAGCAGAGAGCGGCGGCGTGATGATGATCCCGTTGCGCACGGCGAAGATGTTCTCGCCCGTGCACTCGGCGATCAGCCCGTTCGGGGCGAGCATGATCGCCTCGTCGTAACCGGCCTTCAACGCCTCGACCTTGGCAAGCGAGCTGTTGACGTAGTTGCCCACCGTCTTGGCCGCCGGCGGCATGGTGTTGTGGTCGTGGCGGGTCCACGACGAGATCTTCATCCGCACGCCCTTCTCCACGGCGTCGTCGCCCAGGTAGGCGCCCCACGGCCAACAGGCGATGGCCACATCGACCTTGCACGGCAGGGTGTTGAGGCCCATCTCGCCATAGCCGTAGTAGGCGATCGGACGCACGTAGCAGCCCGGCAGACCGGTGGACGCAACCGTCGCCTTCGTGGCTGCAACCAGCTCATCGACGCTGTAGGGGATCTCCATGCCCATGATGTGCGCGCTGCGGGCAAGGCGCTCGATGTGCTCGGTGAGGCGGAAAACCGCCGGGCCCTGCTCGGTCGCGTAGGCCCGGATGCCCTCGAACACACCGGTGCCGTAGTGAAGCGTGTGCGTGAGCACGTGGATCTGGGCCTTGTCCCAGTCGACGAGCTCGCCGTTCATCCAGATCTTCGAAGTCGCTTGGATCGGCATCGTTTGCCCCCTGGTCGTGCGCGCCTGGCCAGGCGCCGTGATTCGATGTTGTGGTCAGCCTGCCACGGCGGCGGCGATTTGTGAACCGATCTCGCTGGTGGTGCCGCTACCTGCCTCGGTGCAGGCCGCACGGATTCGGTCGGCCGCCGCCGGCTCGCCCAAGAAGTCGAGCATCAACGCCGCGCTGAGAACCGCCGCGGTGGGGTTGGCCTTGCCCGTGCCGACGATGTCGGGCGCGGAGCCGTGAACCGGTTCGAACATGCTCGGACCAGTGCGCGCCGGGTTGAGGTTGGCGCTGCTGGCGAGACCGATTCCACCACTCACGGCTCCTCCGAGGTCGGTGAGGATGTCGCCGAAGAGGTTGTCGGTGACGATCACGTCGTACCGGTGCGGATCCTGCACGAAGTAGATGCAGGCTGCATCGACGTGGTTGTACCCGGTTGCGACCCCCGGATAGTCGGCGGCGACAGCATCGAAGGCCCGCTGCCAGAGGTCGCCGGCGAAGGTGAGCACGTTGGTCTTGTGGACGAGCGTGACGTGCTGCGCGCCGCCACGCTGCACGGCGAGGTCGAACGCGTAGCGGATGGCCCGCTCGGCACCCCTGCGGGTGTTGACCGAGCCCTGCGTCGCCACCTCGTGAGCAGTGCCCTTGCGCAACACGCCGCCCTCACCGACGTATGGGCCTTCGGTGTTCTCGCGGATCACGACGAAGTCGTGCGGCTGCGTGTGGCCAGGGGCTGTACCGACGAACGGGCGCCGAGCAGGATCGCATCGAAGGTCCGCAACTCGTCGAGCGTGGCGTCGCTCAGGATCTCGCCGTCGCGGAGGTACCTCGCGCCACCGAGGTCGTAGTCGGTGGTGTCGATGTGAACCCCGGTGGCCCGGATCACCTTCAACGCCTCGGCGGTCACCTCGGGACCGATCCCGTCGCCGCCGATCACTGCAATTCGATGTGCCATAGGCCAGGCAACGTACCGCCGCACGGGCAGGTGACGGACATCAGCGAAGTCAGTCGAGCAGGCGGCCGTGCCGGTGGCGGGTCCAGCTGATGGCCTGCTCGCGCACCCAGTGCCGCAACTCGACACCGGCGGCGGCAACCACCGGCACCTCGTCGAGGTCGACACCGGCGCTTCGAACGGCGCGTCGCAACGAGTCGTCGATCGACCCGATCAGGCGAGCACGATCGGCGTGGGCGCAGCGGCCGACCACTTCGGCGGGCGGCTGCTCGCCGTCGACCTCGATCAGTTCGACCCCGGCGGCTCGCGCCGCCACCCGAGCAGTCGCCACCTGATCCTCCGATGCCCCCACGCCGACGATCAGTGCCACCTCACGTAGCGGCCGGTAACGGAGGATGTTGCGCTCCGACCGCAGGGCCGAGGGATCGTGCCCGACAGCGAAGCGCTCCCTCCACTCGCGGTCGAACTCCGCCTGGCCGTCGTGACCCCCCGACCACACACCGAACCCCTCCACGTACGACGGCCCGCCGGCCTTCGGGCCACACCCCACCGACGAGTGCTTCCAGCCCCCGAACGGCTGGCGCTGCACGATTGCTCCGGTGGTGTGGCGATTGACGTAGGCGTTGCCCACCTCCACCCGATCGAGCCACCGGCTCACCTCGTGCTCGTCGAGCGATTGGATTCCGCCGGTGAGCCCGTACTCGCCCATGTTCTGCAGCTCGATCGCGTGATCGAGGTCGTCGGCGCGCAAGACGCCGAGCACCGGCCCGAAGCACTCGGTCGGTGGCGTCGAGTTGACGGGGCTCGACCAACCACTCCTCACCGTGGTCGAGGGTGGTCAGCGCCCGCCGCAACGTTTCCGACGGCGCGGCGATCAGCGGGCCCATCATCGTCTTCAGATCCGCGGCCGGCCCGACCCTCACGCTGCGCACCGCGTCGGCGAGGCGCGAACGAAACGAGTGGTCGTCGTACAACGCGCGCTCCACGATCGCCAGGCTGGCTGCCGAGCACTTCTGCCCGGCATGACCGAACGCCGACCGCACCAGATCGCGGATCGCGGCATCCTCGTCGGCCGCGGCCGTGATCACCATCGCGTTCTTCCCGCTCGTCTCGGCGAGCAGTCGCAACGACGGCTTCCAATCGAGGAACATCATCGCCGTGTCGTATGCGCCGGTGAGCACCACCGTGGCCACGGCCGGATGGGTGATCAAGCGTCGCCCGACCTCGTCGTCGGGGCAGGCGACGTACTGCAGCACGTCACTCGGAACCCCGGCGCCCCACAGCTGGTTGGCGAGCAGCCACGCTGTGCCGCGCACCTCGGGGGCCGGCTTGAGGATCGCGGTGTTGCCGGCTGCCAGCGCGGCGAGGACGCCTCCGGCGGCTATCGCGTACGGGAAGTTCCACGGTGAAGCCACCACCACCACCCCGGCGGGTGTGAAGTCGGCTGCGCCTGCGGGTTCGAGGCGGCGTTCGATGTCCGTGGTGCAGTGCGCGTAGTAGCGGGCGAAGTCGATCGCTTCGGACACCTCCGCGTCGCCTTCGATCACCGTCTTGCCGGCCTCCTCGGCCATCACCGCCAACGTCGATCCGCGCTGCGCCTCGATCACCTCGGCGGCGGCGAGCAGCACCCGCCGGCGTTCGCCGAACGACAGCGCCGCCCACCTCGTACCGGCGGCGGCCGATCGCTCGACGACGGCGTCGATCTCGGCAGCGGCCGTGATCGTGGGCACCACCGATGTGGGCGGACCTTCGGCAAGGTGCCCACCGATCCAACGCCGGTTCGCCTCGACAGTCCAATCCGTGTCGGGCGCGTTCTCGAAGCGGCCCTGCTGCGGCCACGCCGAGAGCCGCGTCCGGTCCTGGTCGCGACGGCTGGCCGTAGACACGTGCGGGGCCGCGGCCACGGCGCGCTCGAACCGCTCGCGCTGCTCGTGCCACTCAGCAGAACCGACCTCGAGTTTGAACAGGGCGCGCAAGAAGTTCTCCGGCGACGTGTTCTCGTCGAGCCGGCGGGTGAGGTAGGCGATGCTGGCGGGGAGGTCGTCGCGGCGTACGACGGGCGCGTACAGCAGCACCTCGCCCACCTCGTCGCGCACCACTCGTGACTGCGCTGGCGCCATGCCTTCGAGCATCTCCAGGTCGATCCGGTCCCGGTGTCCGAGGGACAACGCCCAGGCGATGTCGAACAGGTTGTGGCTCGCTACGCCGACGCGCACCGCGCCGGCGTAGCGGTCATCGAGCACCGCGAGGATCAGCCTCTTGAAGCTCGAACCTCGTGCTTGGTGGCGTAGGGCGCCTGGTTCCAGCCGTGCAGCTCGGCATCGACCAGCTCCATCGCCAGGTTCGCCCCCTTCACGATGCGGATCTTGAGCCGGCCGCCGGCACGTGCATGGCGGGCGACGGCCCACGCGCACAGCTCGGCCGCGGTCTGGTGTGATTCCGGCAAGTAGGCCTGCAGCACGATGCCGGCGTCGATCCCGGAGAACTCGTCCTCTTCGAGCACCTGGGTGACGGCGGCGGTCGTGAGCGCGAGGTCGCGGTGCTCTTCCATGTCGAGGTTCACGAAGGTGCGTGGCGACGATGCCTGCGCGCACCTGTACAGATCGCGCAGGCGTTCGCAGATGCGCTGCACGGAGTGATCGAACGCCAGCACGTCGAGGTTCGCGCACACCGCCGAGATCTTCAACGACACGTGATGCGTTCACGCAGCATCGCCATCCTGACATCGGCCTCGGCGTCTGACAGGATCGCTTCGCCGAGCACGTTGACGTTCAGATGGAAGCCCTGGTCTCGACGGCGGACGACGTGATCGGCGAACGCCGGGTCGTCGGCCGACAGCACCACGCCGTTGGCCTCGCGCATCATCCTGGCGCGCACCATCGGCATCACCAGGCGTGGCAGCACCCGTGCAACCTTTGCGCCGACGGCGAGCGACACGCGGTCGACCAACCCGAGCGAACGGGGCACACCGATGTCGCCGACGATCGCCGCGAATCGTCGGGCCGCGCCGCGGGGATCGTCGAAGCGCAGCACTTCGTCGGTCAGCGCGAACGTGAGGTCGCGCAGCGCCGGGTCATCGACCACCATCGCCAACCGGTGCTGCCGGCGCCGTTCGCGACGGCTCGCGGCAGAGCGCGAGGCATCGAGCAGCGCTGCCGCGTGGCACACCACTGCGGCGTTCGCGGTCGAAGACTCGACGGGTGGCGCGATCACACCTCCACTCAACGCCTCGCGATCTAGCAACCATCGGCGCGGCCGCGGCACCGGATTTCTACAACAACAGCACGACCGGGCCGCACTACCGGGCCACACGACCGGCGTGATCCGACCTGCCGAGCGGCGAGCCATGATGGCGGCGTGGATCCCGTGGTCGCCGCACTGCACGACGTTTTCACTGGTGTTCCCCACACCATGTTCTGCGTGAAGTCGCTCGACGGCACCTACCTCGCCGTGAACCAGGCGTTCGCCGAACGTGCCGGTGTCGCCAACCCGGCCATGGTGCTCGGTCGGCGTGCCGGCGATCTTTTCCCAGCGGACCTGGCCGAGTCGTACGAGTCGCAGGATGCACGGGTGCTCACATCGGGTGACGCGATCCGCAACGAGCTCGAGATGATCCTCCGCCCCGACGGGTCGCGGGGTTGGTACGTCACCACCAAGACCCGCCTGCACGGAGCGAACGGATCGGTGATCGGCATCGTCGCTGTCTCCTACGACCTCAGCGCGAGCGGCGGAATGGATGCGCGACCCGTCCAGTTGCACGCCGCGGTGGAGCTGGCCCGGCGTCGCTACGCCGACCCAGTTCGCGTTGCCGAGCTGGCCGACGCTGCCGGCCTCACCCCAGCACAGCTCGATCGCTCGTTGCGCCGCGCCCTCGGGCTCTCGCCCAAGCAGCTGCTGTTGAGGGCCCGCCTCGATGAGGCGATCAGGCGACTCGAAGACACCGACCTGTCGCTCGCTGTCATCGCCACGGAATGCGGCTACTACGACCAGAGTGCGTTCACCCGCCAGTTCCAGGCGGCCGTCGGCATGACGCCAGGCCGATATCGCGCCGAGGTGCACGACCGGCGGGCGCGGTCGAGCGACTGACGACCTCGGTAGGCTTTGCTGTCCTATGGCAACGCACCACTTCTCCCGGTCGGCCTACGAACGCCTCCAAGTCGAGCTCCACGACCTGTCGACGCGTGGGCGCATCGAGGTCGCCAACAAGATCGAGACCGCCCGCCTGATGGGCGACCTGAGCGAGAACGGCGACTACCACGCCGCCAAGGACGAACAGGGCCACATGGAAGGCCGCATCCGTCACCTCGAGCACCTGCTCGACCCGCTCAACCACGTCATCATCGAAGGCGGCGATGAAGGCACCATCGGGCCGGGCACGATCGTCACCCTCGTCTACGAAGGCGACGACGACGACGCAGCCGAGCGGTACCTCATCGGCCACATGGAAGAGAAGACCGCCGAGATCGATGTGATGAGCCCCCATTCGCCGCTCGGCTCGGCGCTTCTCGGGCACGGCCCCGGCGACTTCGTCGAGTACCAGGCTCCGCACGGCATGTTGAAGGTGAAGGTGCTCGAGGTGGAGAGCGCCTAGTGGCGATCCGCGATGGCGGTGGCGCTTCCCGCCCCGACCTCCCGAGCGGCGCGGCCATGGAGCTGCCCCGGCGCTCCCGCGCTGCTTCTGCTGCACGGCTGGACGGCCACCGCCGACCTCAACTGGTTCACGTGCTACGAGCCGCTGGGCCGGCACTACCGGGTCGTCGCCATCGATCACCGGGGGCACGGCCAAGGGATCCGGTCGAAGAAGCTGTTCCGCCTCGAGGACTGCGCCGACGACGCGATGGCCGTGTGCGACGTGCTCGGCATCGACAAGATCATCCCGATCGGTTACTCGATGGGTGGCCCCGTCGCGCAGCTGCTCTGGCAGCGGCACCGCGACCGGGTGAGTGGCCTGGTGCTGTGCGCCACGTCGGGCTACTTCGTCACCTCCCGCGAGGAACGGCTGAGCTTCCTCGGCCTGAGTGGATTGGCGGCGGTGGCCCGGCTCACGCCACTGCAGGCCCGGCGATGGTTGACCGAGCAGCTCTACCTACAACGCAAGACGTCGCAATGGGAGACCTGGGCCGTCGAGCAGGCCAGCCTGCACGACTGGCGAACGGTGCTCGAGGCCGGCCGGGCGATCGGCTCGTTCTCCTCGCGGAGCTGGATCGGCGAGGTCGATGTGCCCACGTCGGTCGTCATCACCATGCGCGACCGGGTGATCCCGGTGCGTCGTCAGGTGCGCCTGTTCGAGTCGATCCACGGCGCCGAGGCCTTCCGCGTCGACGGCGATCACGATGCCGTGATCGCCAAGGCCGACCGCTTCGTACCCACGCTGTTGCGCTCCATCGGCAGCGTCGTCGACCGCGCCGCAACTGTCCCCCGGGTTCACACCTCTCCCGCCAAGTAGCGATGGGGGCCCGCACGGGTCAGATCAGTGCGGGTCAGATCAGCGCGGGATGCTGTTCTTGGGTGGCGAGCGCCACGCGGACCCCACGGGTGAGCACCAGGTAGGCGGTGCCGGCAACCAGGCCGAGCCCGGCGAAGACAGCGATCGCCACGCGGGCGCCGGTGGCGTCGGCGAGAACGCCGGCGGCGAGGTTCGACACCGTGATGATCAGCATGACGATTCCGAAGTCGCCGGCCAGGATGCGGCCGCGGATGTGATCGGGGGCCCGGCGCTGCAGCCCGTAGGTGGACAGCGTCCACTGCGCACCGCCACCGAGATGGGCCAGCAGTGCCAGCGGCGCGGCGATCGCCAGCGCCGGTGCCACCGCGAGGCCGAGGTAGCACACGCCGAACGTGAGTCCCGAGCAACCGCACCACAACAGCACCCGCGCCAGCGATGGACCGACGATTCGGGCGGCGATGAGCGGACCGAGTGCCACGCCGAGGCCGCGCGCTGAGAGCAGGAGGCGCTGCGAGCAGGAGCCCCGTGGCTCCGTCGCCCCCACCGAGATCCTCGGTGGCCAGGATCGCCAACAGCCCGACGATGCCGGCACCCAACGCAAAGGTGGCCTTCGACGCCAGCAGGGCGAGCAGCACGTGATCGCGGCGGGCATACCCGAACGCCTCGCGCATGTCGGCGAGCGGTCGCATTCGGCTCGACCTCGCCCGACTCTCGTCGCGTGATAGCTGCATCGGGCGCCGGATGGTGCTGACGAGCGCAGCGGCGGCGACGAACGAGACCGCGTTGACGATGAAGGCGATGTCGCGGCCGAACACGCTGGCGACGAAGCCGCCGAGCGCGGCACCGATGGCGAGCATCGCCCCCCACAGCGAGCCGAACAACAGGCTCGCCTTTGCCAGCTCACCCTCGTCCCTGGCCAGGTTCGGCAGCCCGGCCTGCGCCGACGGCCCCACGAACGACCCGAGTGCCGAGATCACGCAGAGGAAGGCGAACCCGAACCAAAGCGACGACGCCGAGGAGACGAGTAGCAACCCGAGCGCGGCCACCGCCTGCACCATGGACACCACGCGGATGATCTGGCGCCGATCGAATCGGTCGGCCGTGGGCCCGGCGATCGCCGACATGAGGAAGGCCGGCAGCGCCTGCGCGACGTAAACCAGCGTGACGAGGATCGCCGCATCGGTGAGATCTTGCACGAGCCCGACGAACGCAACGTACGCGAACCAATCGCCCGCGAACGACACCACCTGAGCGATGAACAGCGCCCGGATGTCGCGGTTCGATCGCAGCATTGCCCACATCTCGTCCTGTCTATCGTGGGTTCGGGACACCGGGCGCGGTCGGGGTGGCGTACCACCTGGTCGACCTGGCAGGTAGCTTCACCCGGTGCGTTCCAGCAGACTCCTCGTGAGCACCCTCCTCGTCACCGTTGTGTCCTTCTCCCTCGTCTCGTGTGGCGACTCCGAGGCCGACAGCGCCTCGTCCACGCCCGCCACCGGCGAGGTGCCAGGCGCCTCGACCGGGGGTTCGACGGCCACGACCGCCGGCGACGCCGTTCCATCGCCCTCGGTGCCACCAAAGCCCGAGGTGAAGATCCCGGCCGAGCTGCCAACCGAGCTCGTCGTCACCGACCTCAGCGAGGGCGCCGGCCCGGCCGCAGCCGCGGGCGACACCGTGGTGGTGCACTACGTCGGCGTGCGCTCGGCCGACGGCACCGAGTTCGACAACAGCTACGACCGTGGCGAACCGTTTCCCGTGGTGCTCGGCGCCGGCAGCGTCATCCAGGGTTGGGACCAAGGCCTGATCGGCGCCAAGCAGGGTGGCCAACGCCAGCTCGACATCCCGGCCGACCTGGCCTACGGCGACAGCCCGCAGGGCGGCGTCATCCAGGCCGGCGATGCGCTCACCTTCGTGGTCGACGTGATCGCAGTCATCCCCGTCGTCGACCCCTCGACGGCGCCCGACATAGCCGTCGAAGGGGCGTCGAACCAGGAGAAGATCGACATCGCAGACCTCGTCGTCGGCGAGGGTGCCGAGGTGCAGCCCGGTCAGACCGCGGTGCTGCACCTCGTCGCTTACCGCGCCGACACCGGCGAGCAGCTCGACTCGACGTGGGAGACCGCGCAGACGTTCTCGTTCGTGCTCGGCACCGGCGACGCGATCCCCGGGCTCGAGCTCGGCATCGAGGCCATGCACGTCGGCGGACGCCGGCAGGTGGTCGTGCCGTACATCTTGGCCTTCGGCGACGCCGGCAACCCCGACCTCGGCCTGCCCGAGAAGACCGACATGGTGCTGGTGCTAGACCTCATCGCCGCCTACTGACCAGGCCGCGCCAGGTTTCAGCACACGTCACCGAGCTCAGTTCAGTTCAAGAGCACGGGAAGACAGAGGAGTGAACATGGGTCAGCCGACGCAGGGACTGCAGGCGGCCGCCGCGGCCCGCGGTTACACCGAGTTGCGCCTGGTGGGAGCCGGGCTGGAGTTCTCGGTGTACGCGGCGGTGGCTGCGGACGGCAGCAGGGTAGTCGTGCGTACGCCCTCCCGCGAGCGGTTCCAGTCCAACGCCAACGACCCGGCTGTGGATACCCGTGCCTTGCTGCGGTGGGAGGCTGCTGTTACCCGACATGTGGCCAGCTACGGCATCCCGGTCGCAGCTCCGCGGGAACTCGTGCTCGGCGAGCCAGACATGCTCGTGAGCGATTACGTGCCGGACGACGGAGGGGGCGTTGACCAACGAGCGCTCGGTGACCTACTGCGCCGCCTGCACCGTGTGGCGCTTCCTCCAGTGTTACCGGTCGCTTCGGAAGGACTGCCGACGGAGCGGTTGTTACCGGTGCGCGTCCAGCGCCGATGGCGCGAGTTGGCCGCGGTTGTCAGTCTTCCCACCGAGCCGGACATCGCGCTGATGGCGGCCACACTCGCTGACGGTGCGGGCAAGAGCCTTGTCCACCTGGACGTACGTGGCGCCAACCTGCGCGGCGTGGACAACGCTGTCGCCGCGCTGTTGGACTGGTCCAACGCCCTGGTGGCCGATCCAGCGTTAGAACTGGGCAGGCTCGCCGAGTTCGCAAGGCTGCCCGACAACGGACTCGACATGGACGCCGTTCTAACCGGGTATGGGGAGACGGCCCCGGTCGACGCAGTCACGCATTGGATTAGTCGGCTCGACGCCGCATTGATGCTTGCTGTTGTGTTCAACCTCGAGACGCCCGATGAGAAGCTCGGCGTCGCGGCGGTCGACCGGCTCTGCGAGGTGCGTGAGCGCTTGATGTGGGAGTGGGACCGATGACCTGGCGCCTGGCACCGACTTCCGGTTGCGACAGGTGGGCTTTCCCTCGACCACACCTGCACCGCACGTTGGCCGGTGGCGATGTGGTGGCCGAGCCGGCCGACGTCGAGGAGAACGCGACCAGCAACTCCGATGGAACGCATAGGCTTGGGTCATGTCGATCACGATCGAGCAACTCGCCACCCGGCTCACCGCCGAAGCAGCGCGCCGCGGCATCACCACCGAGACACTCATCGACGAGCTCGCCGCACGCCTTGATGATCCGTTGGAAGCGTTCATTGGCTGCGTCGCGTCGGGCAGGACTGAACCGTTCGACATCCACCGAGAACGCGCCGTCGCGGCCGGCAAGAAGATTGCTCAAGGCATCTGACGGTCAGCGGTGCTGCTGATCGACACCGGCATCTTCGTTGCGGTCGCCGATCGCGACGAACCCCACCACGCCGACTGCGCCAGCCTGCTGCGCGCCCACACCGATCTTGCTGTCACCGCGACCGTGATCCCCGAAGCCGCCTGGCTGATCGAAGGCCGCCTCGGCCCAGCCGCCGAAGCACGCTTCCTCGCCTTGGTCACCAGCCCCAGGTTCACGATCATCGACCCGATCGACATCGACTACCAGCGCGCCATCGAGCTGATCGGCACCTACACCGATCT
>VFMC01000270.1:11623-16604 GCA_006515795.1 Acidimicrobiaceae bacterium
CTCGGACTCGGTTTCGTTGACGCTTCGATCATCGCTATCGCCGAACGACACAACATGACCCAGGTCGCCACGCTCAACCACCGCGACTTCGCAGTCGTCAGACCCGCCCACTGCGACGCCCTCGAACTCGTCCCCTGACCAACAGCACCAGGGTGGCGGCTGCTACGCGACCCGACGCCCCTCCACGTCACCACTGATGAGCTGTTGGACATCGTCGCTGCCCAGTTCCCTGACCGTTCCGAACGCGCCGACTGGTTCGCGTTCGCCGGGATGGGACACTCCGGGCGAGGCGATCTCAGTGAACGTCACAAACAGATCCGTGACGAACTGATCACCGAGCAACGCAGCCCCGGCGAGTAATCGTCGTCCACACCGTGCGCTGCTCGCCGTCGCCGACCACGACGACCGCTGGCACACCTCGAGCACAACGATGCTCGCCAGTTACCCGTCGAGCCAACCGATCCTTCCCGCACCGGTGATCGCCGAAACCGGATGGATCATCGCCGCGGTGCTCGGACCAGCGACCCACGCAGCCTTCATCGCCTCGGTCGCCGCCGGCGACTTCACCGTCACCGATCTACCCCGAACGACTGGCAACGCGTCGCCGAGCTGGTCGAGCGTTACGCCGACATGAACCTCGGCACCGTCGACGCCGCCGTCGTCGCGATCGCAGAAACGACTCGACATGACAACGCTGGCCACGAGTCGGCGTCGACGTAGCCGGCGACGAGCGACACCTGCTCGGCTGCGGGACCTTCCGCGAACACCCCGACGAGGCTCAGGTCACGGCCGGTGCTGAGCAGAATTGCCGATGCCACGCCACCGAGCCTCTCACGAACCGTCGACGACCGCGCCCACACCACCACCCAGACCACCACCCCCCGGAACCAGTCATCCAGCTAGTAGGCGGTGGTGCGCAAGACCGGCTGGAACAGGTCGGTCGACTTCGCGCACACCGGGTCGGCAGGGCATTCGGCGCATCGCGGAGCCGACATCTCGGGGCAGCGATGTCGCATCTGGAAAAGGAACCAGTCGACCGCACCCATAGGGCGGCCACTCACCTCGGCGAGACCGGCGACGGCTTCGAACGTGGCCCGCCGGACGGCCCATTCCTCGTCGGGGGCGAGCAGGCGACGACCGGCCAAGCGGCCGAGCAGCTCGGGGTCGTCGACAACCACGATCCCGGTTCGCAGGCTGGTGCGCTGCACGTGGTAGTCGACGATCGGAGGCGCATCGTCGTCGGGCGCAGCGGGCACGAAGCCCTCCGGCCGCTGGCGAAGGATGACTGCGAGCAGCGCGGCCTTCTTGCGCAGCGGGTCTTCGCGGTAGCCGCCAACGTGATCGAGCAGGCGGAGCAAGCTACGCAGCGGGCGCGACGCGCCGGCGGCCGCAGCAACCAGTTGGTCTGCATCGAGCCCGATTCCCGCAAGGCTCCGGCCATAGGCGTGCGCGCTCGCCACTCTTTGACCGGAGTCGGGATAGGGGTCGTTGCCGCTGTCATCGGCGGCAGCCGTGGCCCACTCGGCGGAGGTGACCGCGGCCTGACCGGCGGGCTGCAACGCGGTCGGCGAACCGCGGTGCCAACGCATGTAGTGCGCCCACAGGTAGTCGCTGCCCTTGCGTGGCACGCCGTCGATCGTGGCCACCATCGGATGGTCGTAGCCCCCATCGAGCTCGTACCAGAAGCCGTACTGCTGGAGCGTGGCCGCGGTGAACCAGCCGACCGTACCGCGGTCGCCGACGTCGGGGAACAGGTCGCCTACGAAGCCGAACCCGTCGAGGTCTGGCAGCGTGTTGATCTGCCTGCCGAGGCGCTGCACCGCCACCGGATCGACGCGGACGCGCCGGTCCGGCAACGGAGACGGTGGCGGACCGGGGGCCCACAGAGCTGCCGGACCCACCATCGTCACCATCTCCGCCGCGGCCGCAACGGCGCGTCGCGCCGCTTCCACCGGGTGGTCGCCCGCCAGCAGGCGGGCGATGGCGGTGCCACAGAAGGTGTCGCCGGCGCCGGTGGGATCCAGCGCCGCAACCCTGGAACACGGTGGCGCCCAGCGCGCCACGGGTAACGAATCGGAACGTGCCGTCCCTGCCGGCCGCGGCATCGACCGAGCCGAACAACACCGCGGCCTCGTCGGCGTTGCAGAAGAACAGGTCGGCCATGTCGGCCGTGTCCAGCACCGTGGACGTGTCGTCGCGCGCCGCCTTGCCGTAGGTGGACGCCACGGTCAGGCAACCGCGTGCACCCAGCGCGGCGATGAACTCCTGCTGCAACCCAGCATGCAGGAAGGGCACACAGTACGCGCAGCCGGGCAGGTCGGCGATCGAGTCGATCAGTGCCGGGATCATGTCGGGTTCGGCACCGAGGTGCTCGCGGAACAGGGTGACGGCGCCGTCGGCGTCGTACGCGATCTCGAAGCGCGGCAACTGCTCCACCGGCACCCTCGGTCCCACCCACCGGATGCGGTCGAGAGCCGGCGCCAGCTCGGGAGGCATCGGGTCGGGCAGCGGAGCCAGCATCGTGACGTCGGCGCCCGCCCGGGCCGCGGCCAGCGCGGTGTACAGCCCCGCCCCTCCTGGGGTGCTCACCGGAGCCCCACCGACGTGGATGACGTCGAGCGAGGCCCCGCCGACCACCAGCAGCCGAGGCCGCCCTGCGGTCTCGGCTGCTAGCCAACGTTCCGCCCACGCCATGGTTCGAACTCTACGTTCATGGGTTGACGAACAGTTGCGTCACCGCCGCGGCGCCGTCGATCCAACGCACCATCGCCACGACGTCGAACTGCTCGGCGAGCTCGGTGGCTGCCGGCTCCGAGTGGTGGTGGGCCACGAACGCCGACCGCGCCAGCAGTTCGCCGTCCGACGCCTCGAGGTCGACGACTGTCAACCCATAGATCCTCACCCCGGCGAACGGTTCCACACCCGACTCGCGAAGTTGCGCGCCGAGGAAGCGAGCGGCGGGATGGAGCAGCGGATCGGCGAGCAACGGCATCGCCAGCACTGACGACATCGGCAGCTTGCCGTCGGAAATCTCGAGGCCGGGCTGCAGCTCTCAGCGCAGCGCGTCGGCCAGGAGGTGGGACACGTCTCGCCCCGCGGCCAACACCAGTTCGCCGTAGCGCGCGCCGGGCTGACGGGTGAGCCGCTCGATCGGACCGCTCACGCTGATCGCCGCGACGACGATGCCCCGACGGTCGGTGACCGGTGCGCTCACCGAGGCGACACCCACCTCGCGCTCCTCGACGCTCTCCACCCACTGGGCTGTGGCACCTCCGGCGGAGAGCACCCGCCCGGCGGAGCCGAGGCCGAGTGGAAGGAGGCTCCCCTCGGGCACTATCCAGCGCAGCGCGTGTGGCGACTGCAGCGACACAACGCACCGCCGCGCATCGTTCTCGCGCACGTAGAGCTGCACGCTCTCGCCGCACTCGTCGCGCAGGCGGCGCAGCACCGGGGTGGCGAGCTCGCCGAGCGGGAACTGCTCGGCGGCGGCCCGTCCGAGGGCGATGAGCTCGAAGCCGAGCACGAACCGGCCCTGATCGTCGCGGCGCACGAGGTGGTGCTTCTCCAGCGCCACCACGAGGCGGTGCGCGGTTGCGCGTGGAAGGTGGGCGGCGTGTTGCAGATCGGCGAGGTCGTGCGGGCCGGTGCGCAGTACGTGCAAGATGAGCATGCCCTTGTCGATCACGCCAACGCCGCTTACACTGTCCATTGTTAGGAATGCTATCTCATCTAATGAGATCAAGCCACGACGAGGAGCGACGATGCCCGGCCCGAACACCATGGCCAGCCCGATGACGATGGCGAACAAGGTGTGGGACCGCCATCTGGTGCACAGTGCACCCGACGAACCCGATCTGCTCTACATCGATCTCCACCTCGTGCACGAGGTGACCAGCCCACAGGCGTTCGACGGGCTCCGCATCAGCGGCCGCACCGTCCGGCGCCCGGACCTCACCGTGGCAACCGAGGACCACAATGTGCCGACGGCCGACATCCACCTGCCGATCGCCGACCCGGTCTCGGCCCGCCAGGTCGAGGTGCTCCGGCAGAACACAGCCGAGTTCGGCATCACCGCCTTCCCGATGGGCGACCCACTGCAGGGCATCGTCCACGTGATCGGCCCCGAGCAAGGCCGCACCCTGCCAGGCATGACCATCGTGTGCGGCGACAGCCACACCGCCACTCATGGCGCCTTCGGCGCGCTCGCCTTCGGCATCGGCACGAGCGAGGTGGAGCACGTGCTCGCCACCCAGACCCTTCCGCAGAGCCGACCGAGATGGATGAGCGTCACCGTCGACGGCGACCTCGCCGAAGGGGTCACGGCCAAAGATGTCGTGCTCGCGATCATCGGCGCGATCGGCACCGGAGGCGGCATCGGGCACGTCATCGAGTACCGCGGTTCGGCGATCCGTGGCCTGTCGATGGAAGGCCGGATGACCGTCTGCAACATGAGCATCGAGGCCGGCGCGAAGGCCGGGCTGATCGCTCCCGATGACACCACGTTCGAGTACTTGCACGGGCGAGCACACGCTCCGAGGGGTGCGGCGTGGGACGCGGCCATTGCCGACTGGCGCACCATCGGCACCGACGACGGTGCGGTGTTCGACAAGGAGGTGGTGATCGACGCGGCCACGATCACCCCACAGGTCACCTGGGGCACCAACCCCGCACAGGTCGCCGGCATCGATGCCCAGATCCCCGCCCCCGAGTCCTTCGCCGATCCCACCACCCGCGACACCGTGACGCGCGCGCTCGAGTACATGGGCCTCGCGGCGGGCACCCGCATCCGCGACATCCCGGTCGACACCGTGTTCATCGGCAGTTGCACCAACAGTCGCATCGAAGACCTCCGCGCCGCGGCCGCCGTTCTCGCCGGGCGCACCGTCACCGTGGCCCGCGTGATGGTGGTGCCCGGCAGCCACGCCGTGAAGGCGCAGGCCGAGGCCGAAGGCCTAGCCGATGTCTTCCGCGCCGCCGGGGC
>VFMC01000270.1:16633-17563 GCA_006515795.1 Acidimicrobiaceae bacterium
ACCAGCAACCGCAACTTCGAGGGGCGCCAAGGCCGGGGTGGCCGCACCCATCTGGTCAGCCCCGCAGTCGCCGCGGCCACAGCGGTCGCCGGCTACTTCGCCACCCCGGCCGATCTCGACGATCGCGCCGGCGCCATCCACACAGAAGGGGCCGAAGAATGAAATCCGTACGCATCGTCACGGGAACCGGTGTGCCGTTGAAGCGCAGCGACGTCGACACCGACCAGATCATCCCGGCCGAGTGGTTGAAGCGGGTCGAGCGCACCGGTTTCGAGAAGGGCCTGTTCTCGACCTGGCGCGACGACCGCAACTTCGTGCTCAACGACGAGCGCTACGCCGGCGCTTCGATACTCGTCGCCGGCCCCGCGTTCGGTGTCGGCTCGTCACGCGAGCATGCCGTGTGGGCGATCCAGCAAGGCGGCTTCGACGCGGTCATCGCGCCCAGCTTCAGCGACATCTTCCGCAACAACTGCACCAAGAACGGCCTGGTGCCGGTGGTCGTGCCGGAAGCGACGGTTCACGCGATCTGGGACGCGATCGATGCCGATCCGAACGTGGAGATCACCATCGACGTGGAGCGGCTCACGGTGGAGGTACCGTCCGCCGGCATCACCGCTTCGTTCCCGATGGAGCCGCAGAACCAGTACCGCTTCTTGAACGGCCTCGACGATGTGGGCATCACCCTCGGCCTCGCCGCGGCAATCGACGACTACGAGCTGCGCCGCCCCACCTGGCTCAGCTGACCCTGCGACAATCTGGAGTCTTGGGTTGCGCGTCAGTTTGTAGCGTGGAACTGGTGCAGGTCGCGCAGCATCGGGTTGTTGCTGAACACCTCGACCGGCGGCCCCAGATCGAGCCGCAAGGCGCGTTGCAAGATGCGCACCTGGGTGTGCTGGTTGTACTCGGCAAGGGTGACCGCCCACCCTTCGC
>VFMC01000271.1 GCA_006515795.1 Acidimicrobiaceae bacterium
CGGTCACCTGGGACCAGGGCTCGGCACCCGCCGAACGAGAGCGTTCCGGTCGCGCTCCTCGCAACGACCGCGGCCCGCGCGCCGACCGCACCACAGCCCCACGTAACGACCGACCGCAGCGCGGGCGGTCGACCGACGATCGTGCTCGCAACGGGTTCGAACGAGACCGAACCGGGTCGGGAGCACGTCGCGACGACCGCTCCGGGGCGCGTCCGTTCAGTGCCCCCGCTGGCGGACGTCATGACGGCGGCGGGCGTCGGCAGAGCACCGCCTCCGGTCGCCAACGCCCACGCTGAGCTCTGGACACGACGACGTGACCGGTCATATCGATCGGAACAGGCGACTGCCCGGCCGGTAGCGTCGTCGATCGTGCGCGACCGTCGGCTGATCTACTCGTTCGGGTTGCTCACCGGGCTGTTCGCCTCCGGGTACGGCGTGCTGTTCACGGTTCTCGACGACTTCCGCGACGCCTACGGCATCGCCGGAGGCTCGCTCGGACTAGTGGTGGCCGTCGGCTTCTTCTCGTCGTTCGGGGCACAGGTCTTCTTCGCTCCCCTCGCCGACCGCGGCCATGCCCGCCGGCTCGTGTTCATCGGGATCGCGCTCGACGTCGTCGGGCTCATCGCCATGGCTTTCGGCCACGACCTGGTCGTGCTGTTGCTCGCCCGCATCGTGATGGGGCTTGGCGCGGGCATCGCCTTGCCGGCGATCCGTCGCATCGTGATCGTCGCCGATCCCGACAACCTCGGCAACAACGTGGGGCGACTCCTGGCCGCAGATGTCGCCGGTTTCGCACTGGGGCCAGCCATCTCGGCCGTGCTGGTGGAGCCACTCGGCATCGCCAGCCCGTTCCTGGTGATCGCCGCGGCCACGGTGGCCTGCGTACCCGTCGTCGCTCGCCTTGGGGTGGACGAGACCCCGGTTGACGACAGGCCTGAGGCGCGCTTCGCGTTCGATCTGCTGCGCGAACGGGTCTTCGTCGGAGCCATTCTCCTGGGTGCCACGGTGTTCCTGATGATCGGCACCTTCGACGCCCTGTGGGTGCTCGTGCTCGACGATCTCCGCACCGCGGACTGGGTGGCCAACCTCGGCATCATCGTGTTCGCGCTGCCGCTCGTCCTCCTGGGATCGTTCAGCGGTCGAATGGCCCAACGCATCGGCCCTTTCCGAACATTGCTGATCGGTGCCGGGTTCATGTTCTCGTACGGCCAACTGCCGACCGGCATGGCGATGTTCACCGTGTCGATGGTCCACGCCGTCAACGACGGACTCACCGTCGCCAGCTCGGGCGTAGCCGTTGGCCTGGCGGCCCCTCCGGAGCGGCAGGCCGGGGCACAAGGAATGCTCGGCGGCGTGCAGACGCTTGTGGGTGGAATCGCTGCGCTGACGGCCGGCGTCCTGTACGAGAGCAGGGGCCGCGGCGCGGCCTATGGCGCTTGCGCGGTGGTGATGGTGATCCTGGTGGTGGCCGCGCTCGCCTGCGCGGGAAAGGGCTGGTCGGCGCGACCCGGTCCGCACGACGTGGTGGCCGGCGAGCCGGCTGCAGCCGGTCATTGACCGAGCATCACTACCGCGCGGTTACGAACCCCCGGTCGCCGGCCCACCGGCGCAGGTCGCGACGCTCGATCGCCGCGGCGATGAGGTCGGGGAAGGCATCGGGAGTACAGGCGAACGCCGGCACGTCGAGCTCGGCGAGCGCCTCGGCGGCGACGTGGTCGAACGAAGGAGCGCCCTCGTCGCTGAGGGCCAGGAGCGCCACGCACCTCACCCCGGCCCGCGCCATCGCCGCGATCCTGGCGAGGTAGTCGCCACCCTGCGTGCCCTCGTAGAGGTCGCTGATGAGCACGAGCACCGTGTCGTCGGCCTGACTCACGAGCGACTGGCAGTAGCTCATCGCTCCATTCAGGTCGGTGCCGCCACCGAGCTGCACCCCGAACAGGACGTCGACCGGGTCGTGGAGCAGGTCGGAAAGGTCGGCGACCGACGTGTCGAAGGCGATGATGACGTCGCGCCGAACGGCTGGTCCGAGCCGGGCGTAGCCGACGAGCCGATCGGGGATGATCGTCTTCAACGACGGCTGGTAGTTGCGCAAGTTGGCGCGCACCGTGCGATCCCAATCGATGTCGCCGTGGCGCGGCCGACGAGTGCGCGCCGTGCGAGCGAGCGCCCCCGACACCTTCTGGATGGTCGGCTCGCCGAGCCTCGCTTGGATCTGGGCGACCACACGGCTCACGACGATGCGCGCCGTGGCGCGGGTGGTCTCTGGCAGGAGGTGTTGCAGCTGGAGCAGCGTGCTCACGAGGTGGATGTCGGGCTCGACGGCCTGGAGCATCTCCGGTTCGAGCAGCAGTCGTTGCAGATCGAGCCTCTCGATGGCATCTCGCTGCATCACCTGCACCACGCCCGACGGGAAGTACTTCCGGATGTCGCCCAGCCATCGCACCACCGCCGGCGCGGATGCGGACAGCCCGCCGGCCCGGCTCGAGCGGCGACCGGGCCTGGTCGCCGGCGGCGGCGAGTCGTACAGCGCGCTGAGTGCTGCATCCATCCGGCTCTCGTCGCCGCGCAACTCGATGCCGGTTCCGTCGGGATGGTGCTGATCTCCCCCACCGAGGATGAGCCGCCAACGACGGAGCCGCTCGGCATCGTGGACCCGAGCACCGGGGCGCGGGGAGCGATGGTGCGCGGAGGACGGCTTCGGGGAGGGATCGGTCACGACGACATCCCCAACAACTGTGCGGCGGTGACCAGCGCGGCAGCCACGCGCTCGGCGTCGAGCTCTACCACGCCTCGTGCCGCACCCGGATCTTCGCCGGAACGAACCCTGTTCCCGATGGCTCGTCGCTCCGCCGGCTCGAACGCGCCGAACGTGCGACGCAGCAGAGGCACGACATCGGTGAACGCCTCGGCCGAGAGCGTGGCGAGCCATCGATCGAGCACGCCGAGCAGCAGTGGGTCGTGCACCAGCACCGTGCCCGAGCTGCCGAGGAAGCCCTCGACGAAGGCCGCCGCCTCGACCGGCTGCGTACCTGATGACAGCGCCCGCGACACTCGGCGCTCGGTGGCGTCGGCATCGAGCACGGTGCTGTCGGTGAGGATGCGCGTGGCCAGACCCTGAACGAGCCCGTGGACCCGTGGTTGTTCACACACCTCCAACAAGGCGGCACGAAACGTGGTGAGCAGGTCGTCGCGTCCCAGCAACGAGAGCGACGACTGNNNTGCGCCTCGCGAACGAGGCCGGCCATGACGGTGGATGCGTCGTGGTCGAGACCGGTGCAGGCGATTCTCAGGCCGGCCGCGATGTGCGAGACGATACCGACGATGACAGCATCGATCGACGTGAGCGCCGACGTGACCGCCGACGCCTCGCCCTCGTCGGGCGCCGCACCGCCGTGGCGCACGTCGCCGTAGCGCAACGTGCGAGCGAGCGGAGGAACCGTCTCGAGCAGGCGTGCCACATCGACGGCCAGCGACGACCGCTGCGCCACCATCGCAATCACCTCAGGCACGGCATCGTCGACGCGCGCCAGCAGGCACCGTTCGAGCAGGACCGTGAGCTCGCCCAATCCGTCGGCCTGGCGGGCCCGTTGGAGCACCGCCGCCGTGCATGCGGCCGCGACCGTGGTGCCGAGCGCACCGGACTCGATGATTCGTACCTCGAGCTCGGGCTCCCACCGCAGCGACCAGGTTTCGCGGAAGGTTCCCGCACTCGACCTTCCCTCGGCCTCGACGCCCCAGGGCACTCCGAGCAAACCGAGGCGATGCAACAGTTCGGACCGGTGCAGGTCGAGCGGGCGGCGCAGATCGAGCTCGAGCGTTCGCCCCGCACCATCGGGCTTGAGGCGACATCGACGTTGCTCTGCGGCAAGGTTGCGGGCGAGTGGCACCATCGGGGTGGATGCCGCCACCGCGCCGATCTGGGTTCCGACCACCAACGATTCGCTGATCAGGCGCATCGGTGCATCCGTGCCGTTACCGAGCACGGCTCGCGCCGCGTCGTCGACCTCGGCCAGACCGGCAAGCGGCCGGCCGCGAAGTGCCGCGAGGGCGTCGGCCAGGCGGGTGGCTTCCACCGCATCGGCAGCCGAGACCGGGTGGTCGGCTCGGCGCAACACCTGCGCGGCCTCGCTGAACCACCGAGCGATCACGTCGGGTCCGGCGTGGACGTAGAGGTGGTGGTACCACCCGGGCGCGGTGACACCCGCCCGGTAGCCGGTGCCCGACGCGAGCCGCCGGTTGGTCCACGGCACCCAGGTGACGGCCGCCTTCACTTTCGGCAACCCGCGAAGCGTCGCCGTGTCGCGCCGTGCCCGTGCCGGTTCGAGTGCCGACTCGAGCGCGGGGACGTGCCAGGCGCCGCACACGACGACGATGTTGCGGTGGCCCTCGCGCGCGGCAGCTCGGATGCCCGAGCGCATGTGCGCCTCGCGGCGCCGCTCGACGAGGTCGGTGGGTTCTCCCGATGGCTCGTACATCGCTCGCAGCGCCTGCATCGCCTCGCCGATCGCGGCAAAGGGGCCGTCGGGAGCGTTCTTCCCACCATCGCTCGGCGTCGTCGTAGCCCGCCGCCATCGCCAACTCCGCCAAGGGGTCGTACGGCCGTCGCGGATGCTCGGCCGAGTGGAGCGAGAGCTGTTCGTCGACTTCGGCATGGAGTAAGGAGCTCTTCGCCGGCAGGTCGATGAAGTGCACGGGCACGTCCGCGGCGAGTGCCCACGTGAGCGCCACCCATTCGGGGCTGAAGTTGGCGAACGGCGAGAACGATGCCAGCTCGGGTTGATCGACCGCGTACGCCAGCAGCGCGACCGGAGGGCGCATCGCCTCGTCGGCGGCCAACGCGAGCACCGCGTCGGCATCGGCAGGGCCCTCGATGAGCACGACGTCGCCTCGACCGCCCGTGCCGATCCCGGTCCGTGATGACGCACGCCGAGCAGGCGAACGACGGGGCCGACAGGGTCGGGCGAGGCGGGCCTCATGTCAGCGCGTGGCGAGCGAGTCGAGGTACTCGCGCCACACGACGGCATCGTGCACCGGATCGCGCACGACGCTGGCTTCGATGCCCGCCAGCAGATCGTCGAAGCGCACATGACCGTCGCCGAGGTGGACGGCCATCGACATGCCCTGCACGATGACCGAGATGACCTCGGCCGTGCTCATCGTGCCCGACGGGGTCTTGAACTTGATGCGACCGTCGTCGCTCTGGCCGGCGCGCAGCTCGCGGAACACACCGACGACGCGTCGGATCTCGTCGGCCGGTGCTGCCGATGGCGGTAGCGAAAGAGCTGCGCCGAGCGCGGCTACACGTTGCGTGACGATGGTGACCTCCTCGTCGGCGGTGGCCGGGGTGGGGAGCACGACGGTGTTGAATCGGCGACGAAGGGCGCTCGACAGCTCGTTCACACCGCGATCACGGTCGTTGGCCGTGGCGATCAGGTTGAAACCTTGGAGCGCCTGCACCTCCGAGCCGAGCTCGGGGATCGGCAGCGTCTTCTCGCTGAGCACCGTGATGAGCGCGTCTTGCACATCGCTCGGCAGCCGAGTGAGCTCCTCGACGCGAACCACAGCACCCGTCTCCATCGCCCTGAACACCGGCGAGGGCACCAACGCGGCCATGCTCGGGCCTTCGGCCAGGAGGCGGGCGTAGTTCCATCCGTAGCGCACCGCCTCCTCGGCAGTGCCTGCCGTGCCCTGCACGAGGAGGGTCGATGAACCGCTGATGGCGGCCGCGAGGTGCTCGCTCACCCAGGTCTTGGCGGTGCCCGGCAATCCCAGCAGCAACAGCGCCCGGTCGGTGGCCAGCGTGGCAACGGCGGTCTCGATCAACCGCCGCGGCCCGATGTACTTCGGCACGATGACCGTGCCATCGGGCAACGTACCGCCGACGAGGTAGGTGACCACCGCCCAGGGCGACAGTCGCCACCTCGGTGGCCGGTGATGGGTGTCGGTTCGAGCCAACGCCATCAACTCGTGGGCGAACTCTTCTTCTGCGTGTGGCCGAAGCACGTCACCAGGCAGGTCGTGGGTCATGGCAGATCACTCTCGTTGGCGGGACGGGGGCCGGCGGCGCGCGCATCGGCGAACTCGCGCAGCATGGCCGAGCGGAACTCGGCGAGAGCCACCAACTCGGAACGGGTGCGCTCGGTGCTGGCTCGGAACGAGAGGCGCGACAGCTCGACGACGACCGTAGGCAACCACGACGGATCGAGCCCGGCCACGACCTGCCGCAGCTGAGGGGCCGCCGCCCACGTGGCCATGCCGTCGAGGAACAGCCCGACCATCGCCGCGACCGCGGCGCCACCATCGGCCGGTTCGGCCTGGGGTTCCCACCCTCCGTCGGGCGCGCCGGCGACGACGCGGGGCGACACACCGAGCTCGGGCATCACCTCGGCCAACCACACCACATGGCCTTGCGCTAGTCGGCGGACCACGTGATCGAGGCCTGGGTTTCGGCGGCCGCGCAACAGCAACGTGGGGATCAGTACCAGCGGAAGTTGGGCGCCCAGACGGTCGCACCACCGGAACCACTCCGGGAGCAGCACCTCGTGCTCGCCTGCGAGCAATCGCTGCAACCGGATCGCGCAGGGTTGGGGACAGGGGAGCCGTTCGTCGTGCGGGGCCGGGGGCAGGGCGACCGTTGGCGGCCTTGCCGGCCGAGCCCCGGCGCGGCGGGCGACCACCACTGCAAGGGCACGATCCAACAGGGCAACCGCGTTGTCGGGAGATGATGCCCAGGCGTCCCAACCGGCGCCCGGGGCTGGGGCCGGACGGCGATCGGTGCCGACGATGGCCGATGTGACGATGCCTGCCCACTCTTCGGCAGTGGAGACGGCAAGCAGCGAGGCTTCGGTGACCGTCATGCGAGCACTACCGGGTACCCGTTGGACCACGCGGTGAGCGGGAGGATCCCCTCGGAGCTGTGTTCGCCGACGATCGTGAGCGGCGATCCTCGGCTCAACGACACGAGTTCGGCGAGACGCCAGAAGCCGGGAACGATCGGCACGGCTCCGGTATCGTCGGCCAGCATCCATCGACCCGTGCCGACCGGCGTAGGCATGGCATCCACACACACCGGGTACCGCTCGAGCCACGGCTCGCCGGCGATCGCCCACCCGGCCGCGGTGATCGCGTCGAGGAGCGAAGTCGGACGCGGCATGACGGCCGAGGCGACCGCGGCGGAATGCAGTCGCCCGACGACGGCGCGAAGGGCCACGGCCCCCGGATACCAGTGCACGTCGGCGTGCAACTCGGTGCCCACCTGATGCTCGGAGTCGACCTCGCGGCCGAATGCGCCGAACGCGAGCAGCATCGCCCATGTGTGCCGACCGGAACCCCCGTCGCCGTCGATCGCGCACAGCCATGTGCGCTGGACCGTGATGGTGTCTTCGCGGACACGGCTCTCGCCGGCGACGAGCCATCGCGCCGTGGTGGGCACCCCGGCGAGGACGTCGTCCCTGGCCGCGGTGAGCCCTGTTGCCGCGTGGACGCCATCGGCAAGGTCGTCGGGCAGCGTGGAGGTGTGCAGGGCGGCGCGGGCGAGCGCGTGCAGAACGGCCATCTCCTCGAGCACGTCGTCGTGCCACCGCGCATGCCGACCGACCAACGTGGCCACCCGCTTGACCCGATTGGCCAGCGCACCGCACTGTGCGTCGACGAGCCGCGCCGCGAGGCGCTGCCACGTGTCGGGCTGGGCCAACTCGGTGGCCGCGAGACCGGTGCGCACCCGGTCGGCCAGCCACCGATCGAGCTCGAGTGCTCCGGCGCGCATCCTGTCGGCTCGTTCCAGTCGACGCTTCTCGCGCTGCGGATCTGGAGCGCCACCCAACCGTGCCGGGCGACCCGACGCCGCCGGCCCGGCGCCGACGTTCTCGTCGCCACCGACCTGCGGGTCGGGCGACTCGGCGGGCTCGTGCGTGGACGGATGCCCGTCGCGGCGGTGCATCCACTCGTTCGCGAACAGCAGCCGCGTGGCAGGAGCGACCCGCAGCTCGGCATGCATCAACAACAGCCCGAGGGCGTGCTTGCAGGGGACCTTGCGGCTCGGGCACGAGCAGCGGAACGCGGGGCCGCCGAGGTCGACTGCGACCTCGTAGGGCTCGGCGCTGGTGGCGATGTAGCGACCCCACACCGCAGCATCGTCGCAACCGGCCGCCGACCATGCCGCCGGGTCGGCAGCCGTGGCAGCAGCGGCCGCGGCGGAACGGTCGGGCGCCAGCATGAGCACCTGTTCCGGGGTCGGTCGAACGGTCATCCCGACTCACCGTACCGCCGGGGTGCGCGTCGGTCAGCCGCCGGGCGTGGCTCAC
>VFMC01000272.1 GCA_006515795.1 Acidimicrobiaceae bacterium
GGTTTGCGTTTCGCGATCCGCGAGGGTGGTCGTACCGTGGGCGCCGGCCGCGTCACCAAGATCCTGAAGTGAGCTGACACACACCATGGCTCAATCCAGCATCCGCATCCGTCTCAAGGCGTTCGACCACGAGATCATCGACCAGTCGACACGCAAGATCGTCGAGACGGTCACCCGTACCAATGCCACCGTTCGTGGCCCGATCCCGCTGCCGACCGACAAGCACCGCTACACGGTCATCCGCGGACCACACATCGACAAGGACTCCCGCGAGCACTTCGAGATGCGTGTCCACAAGCGGCTCATCGACATCGTCGATCCGAACGCCAAGACCATCGACAGCCTGCAGCGCATCGAGTTGCCGGCCGGCGTCGACATCGAGATCAAGATCCAGTCGAGCTGATCGGCCCGGTCTTCTTCAAGAGAGGGGTGGCCTTCGGTCCACCCCTCTTTGCGTTCTCCGCCGCCGTGCCGCTTGTGTGACGACGATCGCGAGCCGATAGACATGGGTGATCGCGACCGACCCCACTTCCGGCGATCATCAGGCCACTCGCCTCGCTGCCGAGCACCTGCTGCCGGCATCGGTCTCCCGGGGGGTACCGCGGTTGCAACCGAAGCCGGGGCGCAACCGCCGGCTGATGGCGGTTGGCGGCTTGCTGGCGCTGGCTTGGTTCGCCGCGCTCGCCGGTGCACTCGTGGGATGGAACCTCGCCGAGCGACGGGCCGCGCCACCGCGGCAACCCTCCACGCTCGGCCTGGCGACGGCACCGCCTCGCTCGGTGCCGTTCCGCACCATCGACGTGTCGGCAGTGGCCGATGAGATCGGTACCAGCGTCGTCGCCATCCAGCGACTGGTGACCGACGGCGATCAGGTCGGCCAGGCAGCCGGCACCGGCATCATCCTCACGTCCGACGGAGAGATCGTCACCAACGCCCACGTCGTGGTCGATGCCGAGACGGTGAACGTACGCCTGGCCGGCGAATCCGAGCCGCGCCGTGGTGCGGTGATCGCGGTCGACGTGGCCAACGATCTGGCGTTGATCCGAATCGATGTCACCGGACTGGATGCCGCCGTCTTCGCCGATCCCGACGACATCAGGGTGGGCGATGAGGTGGTCGCAGTGGGCTTCGCACTCGACCTCGACGGCGACCCGAGCGTGACCCGCGGTGTCGTATCGGCGCTCGGGCGAACCCTCACCACCCGCGATGGCGCGCTCAACGGGCTGATCCAGACCGACGCGGCGATCTCGTCGGGCAACTCCGGTGGACCGCTGCTCAACGCCGCGGGACAGGTCGTCGGCATCAACACCGCTGTCGCCTACAGCGATGTGAACACCGCGGCCAACAGCGTCGGCTTCGCGATCAGCGTGCGCGAACTGATCCCCGAGATCATGGCACTGCGCCGGGCGGCCGGAGGCGAACCGATCGACGAGGGCTACCTGGGGGTCGGCCTCGAGCGGCGCTTCGACGGTGGCCGAGGTGCCGTGGTGACCGACGTGGAGGCAGGCTCGCCGGCCGATGCCGCCGGCATCCGCACCAACGACGTCGTGCTGGCCGTCGACGGGGTCGCGATGGTCGGCGACGCCGACCTGATCGGCACGATTCGCGATCTCGATCCCGGTTCGAAGGTGTCGATCGATCTGCTACGTGACGGTGAACCGCTCACCGTCACGGTCACCCTCGGCGAACGCACCGAGTAGGGCGCAGCGCGCCCGTCAGGCGATCCACTGGAAGAACACGACGGAGAGCCCGGTCGGGTCGACCACCCCGATGTTGCGATGGCCCCACGGCCGATCGGCCATCGGCTCGTCGATGGCGACGCCGGCGGCGACCAACCGGTCGTGCAGTGCATGTACGTCATCGGTCTCGACCGAGAGGATCACGCCCGACACAGGTTGCTGGGCACCCTCCATCAGCTCGATGCGGCCGACGTCGCCGTAGCCGAAGATCCGTCCGCGCCCGCCGTCGGTCCACTCGCGGGTGACCGGCCAGCCGAGCGTCTCGCCGTAGAAGCGGCAAGCCTCGTCGAAGCAGTCGGTTGTGCGCACCACGCGGAACTCCATGCGGATCGACCGTAGCGCGGAACCACCATCGCGGGCGGGCGTAGGGTTCCGCGATGCACGAGCTCGACGCCCATCTCGGCGGACGCCGCCCGTTCGGCCTCGGCTACTGGCCGATGGCCGACGACGATCCCGGTGTGGCGGTGCAGCGTGAATCGATCCGCCTCGTATCGCCCGACGGTGCGCTGGTGCGTGGCGTGCTGTGGACCCCGCCGAGCGGCACACCATGGAAGACCGCCGTGATCCTGAGCCATCCTCGCGGCGACTTCAGCGTGCACTACGCGTGCCCGCTTCTCGCGGCAGCCGGCTACGCAGTGCTCGGCTTCGGCACGCGCTACATGAACAACGACATCGACTGCCTGCACGAGCAGTGCATCGTCGATGTGCAGACAGCGCACGACGAGATGAGGCGCCGTGGCGCCGATGCCGTGGTGCTGCTCGGGAACTCCGGTGGCGGCAGCCTGATGGCGCTCGCCCAGGCGCAGCTCGGCATCGGTGATGGGTGGATCGGCATCGCCGCGCATCCTGGTGAAGGCGTGTTCATGCTGCAGGTGATCGATCCTTCCGTGGCCGACGAGAACGATCCGTTCGCGACTGTGCCCGAGCTCGACATGTACGAACCCGACAACGGCTGGCGCCCGTGGCCCGAGCCGTGCACCTACGACCCTGCCTGGCTGGCGCGGTATCGGGCCGCGCAGGTCGACCGGGTGGCCCGCATCGACGCGATCGCCAAGGCCTCGATCGCCGAGTCGGTAGATGCCGGACAACGTGTGCGTGGCCTCGACAAGGCCGGCGATGTGGCGGCCTGGCGCGAGCAGCGTCGTCGTGCGGTGTTCACCCAGTACCTCACGATCTACCGCACCCTCGCCGACCCCGCCTACCTCGACCTGTCGATCGATGCCGACGAACGCCCGATGGGATCGCTGTTCGCCTTCCCCGATCCGTTCGAAGCCAACTACGGGCGAGGAGGCCTGGCCCGCACGATGACCGCCAGGGGTTGGCTCAGCACGTGGTCGGGGCTGTCGAGCCACGCCAAGTTGGCCGACACGATGCCGAGGGTGACAGTGCCGACGATCCTCGTGCACCCGACGGCCGACACCGAGATCAGGATGCGGCAGGCGAAGGAGATCGTCGACAGTGCCGGTGCCGCCGACACGACCTACGTGGAGCTGGCGGGAGCGCCGCACTACCTCGAGGGACACCGTCGCGAAGCGCTGGCGATCGTGGCCGACTGGCTCGGGGCCAGGTTCGCCTGAGGTGGCGGCGGGTCAGCGTGGCTTGAGCGTGTAAGCGGGGTTGGTGAACTCGAGTGCTGTGCCGTGCAGCACCGCGACCCCGTCGATGACGATCGATCGGCCGAGCGTGATCCCGCCG
>VFMC01000698.1:0-847 GCA_006515795.1 Acidimicrobiaceae bacterium
TGCGTCCAGGCGCGCACCCCGGCCTCGCGGAGGTCTGCGACGGCGCGGACAACGACTGCGACGACATCGTCGACGAGGGCGTGCTCGCGACGTTCTACGCCGACGCCGACGGCGACGGCTACGGCGCGGTGGGCGGAGCGACGACGACGGCGTGCTTCCGGCCGGCGGGCCACGCCGACACCGGTGACGACTGTGACGACGCGCGGCGAGACGTGCATCCGGGCGCGGTCGACGCGTGCGATCCCGCGATGGACGACGAGGACTGCGACGGCACGCCGAACAACCCGATCGGCGGGTGCACGTGCACGGGCGCCGCGAGCACGACCTGCATCGAGCCCGGCGAGTGCTCGTCGGGCACGCGCACGTGCGAGAGCGGCGTGTGGGGCGACTGCTCGATCAGGCCGGTGCGTCCGGAAGCGTGCGACGGGCGCGACGAGGACTGCAACGGCATCGTCGACGACGGGCTCCGCATCACGTGCTTCCTCGACCCGGATGACGACGGTTACGCGGCGCTCGGTGCGGGAATGGTGAGCCTGTGCCCCGTGAGCGGCCGCCCGACGGTCGGCGGCTGCCAGACCGGTCACACGAACCGGCTGCCCCCCGCGCCCGGCGACGACTGCGTCGAGGGTGACTCGACGCGGCACCCCGGAGCGACGGACGTGTGCAACGGGCTCGACGACGACTGCGACGGCGACATCGACGACGGCGCGCGCGTGACCTGCTGGCGGGACGACGACAACGACGGATACGCACGTGCCGGCTCGACCGCGTCGACGTATTGCCCGCAGACCGGGCGCGACACCGTCGGCGGCTGCCCGACGAACCTCACGAACCGCGATCCGGCCGG
>VFMC01000698.1:949-1356 GCA_006515795.1 Acidimicrobiaceae bacterium
GTCGGCACGCTCGTGTGCCCGGATCGGACACGCGCGGCCGTCGGTGGCTGTCCCGCGATGTCGACGTACCGCGCGCCGACCGACGGCGCCGACTGCAACGACGCCGCGCCGCTCGTGCGGCCGGGCGCAGCCGAGGTCTGCAACGGCGAGGACGACGACTGCGATCTCGCCATCGACGACGGGATCGCGACCACGACGTACTACCGCGACGCGGACGGTGACACGTACGGCGACGCGGCGATGGCGATGACCGACTGCCGCGCGCCCGCGGGGCACACGCTCATGTCCGGCGACTGCGACGACGGCAACGCGTCGCGCCGGCCGGGCCTCGCCGAGCTCTGCGACATGCTCGACAACGACTGCGACGCGATGATCGACGAGATGGCGGCGTCGGGCACGTGGTACCG